>CAZTII010000012.1:0-37163 GCA_964613305.1 uncultured Erysipelotrichaceae bacterium | reverse complement strand
AATGATTAATTCAAGCTAATAATCTTGATTCATCCCTTCCATTTCGTTATAATGAAACAACGAGGTAAATATATGTTCAATAAACGTTGGTTTTTAGTCGCCATCATCACTTCATTTATTTTTTTTAATTCATTAACTCCTGGATCAGAGTCTGGAGCCCTTAGTGGCTCTATTACTGCCATGTTATATCCTTACATAAAAATTATTTTCAGCTCACTAGATTTTAATACTTTTCATTATATTATACGAAAAACAGCACATTTTAGTGAATATTTTGTATTAGGACTTTCCATTTATTATGCCCATCATCATCAAAAATCAAAAAATAACTACTACTTACTCTTTTTCTTTTTCATCCCAATTTGTGATGAAATCATTCAATATTTTACCCCTAATCGTGCAATGATGGTTACCGATATGATAATTGATAGTTGTGGTATGCTATGTGCAATGCTTTTTTTAAAATTTTGTTTTTACATCTTAGCTTCCATTCGTCAAAATAAGATGAGAAGCCATTAAACAATCAACAACACTAATAATACCATCACCATTAATATCCGCCTTAGCAAAGCTTTCATCACTTAATAATGAAACATTCAAAATATGATTATTGATTATTGTCAAATCCATAACACTTAAATGGTCATCATGATTACAATCACCACGAATGTACTCATCAATTATCTGACAATTTATTGTAAACGGAAGTTCTTTTCGATTATCATTAAATGTAATAATACCTGATAAAACACGAGAAGATTGGCTATTATTTTTATCCAGCATTACCGTTAAACTATCATTATTTACTACAAATCCAGCATGTTGAAGCCATTCAACATGTTTAATACCTTCCATAGTTGTGAACCGAACTTGACGTAGTGGATACATCATCAAAAAATAATACTTTGCAATTTCATGATACTCATCGTTCTCTACATATGGTTCATATTGAGCATACATATCAACATCATACGAATAATCAATGCGTTCCTGATGCCATCCTTTACAACGGTATCCATCTATCGCTAAACACGCGATGGTATTATTTAAATCAACAATTCGTTCTTGGTGAACCACTTCCCAATAACCATCAATCGTTTGTTTTACAAAATATCGAACATTATATAATCCATCAAAGGTTCCAAGAACTTCTCTAGATGCATGAGTAAGAGAAAAAACATCCGATGACTTCATAAAATAGGCATTAGAATTCGGATTAAAAACATAGGAGTATACACCTGATTGATTGTATTCATATCGATTATTACAATCAATCGTAAAATCACAAAAACTCCAAACACCATCAATATAAATTGCATTCCACTCATGATTATTATACTGTCCATTATCAAAATTAACCATTGAATCCTGTAAAACACCAACAACGGAAACACATGGAATATTTACTGCGCGAAACATAATTGTAGCAAGCTTTGAAATTCCACTACAAATGCCACGCCGATTATTAAAAACCCATAATGGATTTGATGACAATAAAAACTGTTGATAATTGAACTTTGCTTCAAAGTTATAAGCGATGGAACTAGTGATAAATTCATGAATTCGCTGTGCTTTTTCAATATCACTCTGCGCATTTAAACACAGTTGTTGAGCGAAACGATTAAGTTCACTATAACTAATACCTGAAATTGGATCTCTTGTCATAATGGATTGATTTAATCGACTATCTGATTGCGATAAAACCGCAAGTTGATTATCGTTATATGGTTTAACCGTATAATCAGGAAAAATAGCTTTATTATTTTGACATCGATATGGTATGGATAAAACACGTTCTGGGCTATCGCCCTCTTCTTTAATTACAACATAATACAAATAATGATCCCCGTCGCTAGTATCTAATAATAAAGAACCACTACCTTCTTTAGTAGACCAACGAATTTCTGAAACACTTGTCTGAAAACCATGGCCAACATATCCATCTATTAATCCAACACCTTGAAAATAAACCTTTTCACCATCACTATAAAATGACAAAGAAGAATGATAAGGAGTAAAAGAAAATGGGTTATCACTCGTATAGGCAACAATTGGCGTCACTAAAGAACAGAAAGAAAACAACAAACAAACAATAATTACGATAATATTTTTTTTCATCTTTTACTCCTTTCTAGCTGAAATATAGCATATTTTTAAAATTCTTTCAATAAAAGATTGTTTTAAATCTTGAACTTATTAAATTTATGATAAACTAATACAAGAAAGAAGGTTTATCATGAATAAAAATAAACTATTTATTGCCTTAGCGTTTCTAATAGCTATCCTCGCAAGTTTTTCTTTTTATATGACGTACCCTGCCATCAACATCCAATCCATCACATCCATTACATGGATGAGTTTCTTCATCGCATCAGTCTACTTCCTCTTTATTATACTTAAATATGGTAATGATTTTCGTGAGAAAGCAACACTCTCCTTATTTTCCATAGTAACCGTTGCGATATTTTTTGCTATTTTCTTTATAGGTCAAGCATTTTATAGCCCTGTTCTACAAAGCAAACAATTTGCCAATCGCATTAATATTGTAACCGGTGATTTTATCAATGACATTAAAGAAGTTGATTTAAACAATTTACCACTATTAGATCGAGCAAGTACCGAAAAAGTCGGTGATCGTGTCATGGGACAATTACCAGAATTAATTTCTCAATTCAATGTATCGAACCAATATACCCAAATAAGCTACAAAGGTCGTTTAGTTCGCGTAACTCCACTAGAATACAATGGATTCTTCAAATGGTTAGGCAACAAACAAAAAGGTGTTCCAGGATATATCATCGTTGATAGTACTACTGGAGAAGCCAATTTGATTAAATTAGAAAAAGGATTAAAATATGTTCCAGGTGCTTTCTTAAACAATAAACTACAACGTCATTTACGCTTTCAATATCCAACCGCTTTATTTGCTGAAACAGTCTTTGAAATTGATGATGAAGGTAATCCATTCTACATCACACCGGTAAAAAAAGTAAAATGGGTAGGTTTACTTACTGATATTAAAGGAGCTATTATAACAAATCCAATCACTGGAGAAAGTACTTATTATGATGTAAAAGACGTTCCAAAATGGGTAGATCACGTATATCCAAGTAATCTAATCATTGAACAAGCTGATGATTGGGGCACATATCAAGATGGTTGGTTAAATAGCTTTATTGGTCAAAAAAATGTAAAAATGACAACGGATGGATATACTTATTTAGCAGATGAAACTGATATTTATATTTATACTGGAATTACTTCGGCAACAAGAGATGAATCTAACATTGGTTTTATTCTAGTAAACTTACGAACAAAAGAGGCGAAATTTTATCCAGTAGCCGGTGCTGAAGAATACAGTGCAATGAGTTCAGCACAAGGTGCAATCCAAGAAAAAGGATATATTTCAACCTTTCCACTCCTTATCAACTTAAATAATCGTGCAACCTATTTATCATCCTTAAAAGATAGTGCCGGTTTAGTAAAAGCATACGCCTTTATTGATGTACAAGACTATCAAAAAGTAAAAGTAAGTGAAAGTGATAAAGGTCTACCATATGCCGCTAAAGCTTATTTACAAATGTTAGGCGTAAGCAACAAAGCCGAAAATTTAAATACTCAACATGGAACAATTACTGCTTTAAACGTTGCGGTAATTGATGGCAATACAACATACTTTATAAAATTAAACGATAACGATACTATTTTATTAGCACCTATTACTATTGATCATCGCCTTCCATTTTTAACCGTAGGAAATACTATTTCTTATACTGTCGATGATGATACAATACAACAATTAATTGAAATCCAACCTTAGCTAAGCTAAGGTTTTTAAATACTAAAAAAGGCGAATTTCGCCTTAAAATAATGTACTACGATGATATGTTTTTTGCCAATCTTCTTCAAATTGATCAATCGCAATACTAGTACCAGGATGATCAATCATCGCATACACAACATCAATCGGAAGAGTAACTGCCGGACAGCCACCTTTAATCAGTTCATGCACTTGTCGTGTATTTTTAAAAGAAGCCGCAATTACTTTACAATCCAATTTCGCTGCGTCAATCATTTTAACTAAATCAAGAGTATTACTAACACCATCACCATAATTATCCATTCGATTAACATATGGGGCAACATAATTAGCACCTGACTTAGCCGCTAAGAAACCTTGTTCACTACTATAAATAGCTGTCGCTAAAACACCAATTCCTAAAGCTCTTACTTTTTTAATTGCTTTTAAACCTTCATAAGACACAGGAATTTTAACATACATCTCTTTTTTCTTAATACCAGCAATAACCTTTGCTTCTTCCACTATTTCATCACAAGTAGAAGCGATTACCTGAACGAAAAACTTTTGATCATCACGCAAAAGTGATGCAATTTCAGTTAATAATGGCAAAACATCTTTACCACTTTTACATACAATACTTGGATTGGTTGTAACACCATCGATTGTTAATAAATCATTGATTTTTTTAATTTCAGTAACATCTGCCGTATCAATAATAAATTCCATCAGTTTCTCCTATAATGTTTGTTCACTACGAGCAATAATATCATCTTGTGTTGTTTTTGACAATACGTTAAAGAATGCCGAATATCCTGCAACACGAACAATCAAATCACGGTGTTTTTCAGGATGTTGTTGTGCATCCAATAAAGTATCACGAGAGACAACGTTGTATTGAACATGGAAGCCATGCAAACGATTAAAGAACGTTCGTAACAACATCATCAACTTCATTTTATTTTCTTCATTACTTAACATCATTGGCGTAACTTTTTGATTCAATAACACTCCACCAGTAATTTCTTCTGTTTTTAATTTAGACACTGTTTTAAATACAGCAGTAGGCCCATTTCTATCACAACCATGGCTTGGTGAACAACCTTCCGCTAGTGGCTGTTTCGCATTTCTACCATCTGGTGTCGCAAGTGTTCCTTTGCCTTGGCCAACATTGGCACTAATCGATGATGTCCCTGCATATCGTGTACCGCCTATTGGACCACGGCCAAAACGTGTATTTGGATATTTTACGACTTCATCAATGTAACTATCGTACGCATCCACAATAAGTTTATCCACGTAATCATCATCATTACCATATTTAGGTGCTTCATTAATTAACATTTGTTGAACCATTAATCCTTCTTCACCGGCAAAATCAGACATTAATGCATCCCATAATTGTTGAGTTGTCAATTTCTTTTCTTCAAACACTAATTTTTTAATCGCTGCTAAAGAATCCGCTAAATTAGCAATTCCTACTTGTAAGCCACTAATAAAGTCATAGATTGCTCCACCTTCTTTTAATGTTTTACCACGCCCTATACAATCATCACAAAGTGCACTACACAATACATCAGGAACATCTTTTTCAAGCACTAAATCACACGCATTTTCAATAATAACACTATGTCTAGTAAATTCACGAATTGTTGTATCCCACGCTTTAACAAGATCATCATAACTTTCCATTTCCGTAAATGATTTATCTAATTGTACTAATGTCTTTGATGAACAAGGATCAACACCCCTATTCATCGCAATCAACAATGATTTTGGAAAGTTTAAAAAACTCATACCGGTACAACGATAACCCCATTTACCAGGAACCGCAACTTCAACACACCCGATCGCACTATAATTATAAGCATCTTCCTCTTTAACGCCACGCTTTAAAAACGATGGAATAATAATTTCGTCATTATTAAACGCTGGCATACCAAAGCCAAGTTTTAACACTTCAATCGCTTCATTCATAAATTTATTATCTAAACCACTATGATAACGAACCGTTAAGTTAGGTTGAGGCAAATGACATTGCGCCACCGATTTTAATATCAAATACGATAATTGATTTACCGCATCTTTCTTATCAACTGTTTGACCACCAATCGTTACGTTTTGATATAACGGCGAACCTGCACTAAATTGTGTATGAGACCAACTTCTTACTTTATTAATTGTATATGTTTTTAACCAAAGATTCGTAAGAATCTCGACAGCTTCATCTTCCGTTAACACCTTATTATCTAAATCGTTCTTTAAATACGGATAACAATATTGATCAAGACGACCATAAGACAAAGAATGACCATTACTTTCAAGTTGTAAAATTAATTGAATAAACCAAACCGATTGAAGCGCATCTAAAAAACTAGTCGCTTTATGATACGGAACACGTTTCATACGCTCACTAATACCTAATAGTTCAGCTTTACGTTTTTCATCATGACAAATCATTGCCTCTTCATACGCTAAATCACTATAACGCTTTGCAAAAATCATAATACCTTCAATAACAATATGAATAGAACGATAAAAATGGTACTTATCCATATTTCTAAAATCACAAAGATCTAATTTTTTCTCTGCTTCAATTACTCGTTGTTTATATCCTTCAATACCAATTTCTAAAATAGTTTTATAATCAACCGCAATATGAGCATCACCACTAGTAATATTACCTTCCGCTTTAATAATACCTAAATCATAAAAAACACGACTTTCCTTCGGTATCATTGCTAAACCCTTATCTAAGGTAGTATTGTTTTTCCAATAAGGATAAATTGAACGCAATTCTTCCTTCGTTTCTTCAGTGATATAAAAAACATCACCATCACGTTTTTCAAATTCATCCAATTCTCTAATAACCCAACTCATCGCATATTCAGGAAAAATAGGAGCACTACGATTACTCTTTGCTTGATTACCAACAATCAGTGTTTCTGGCTCAATAAAAATCGGCATTTTTTCTAAAATATTTTTAAGCATGTATGCTCTTTTTACAACAGTTGGCTCATGTCCATACTCTTTATACGCCTCTGTTGTTAAAAGCGCTCTTGTTGCATCGATTGTAGGCTTCGCATTTACTAAGTTTTCACGAAATTGATGCATTCTATCCGTCAGTTTATCAAAATATTGTGTCATTTCTATTCTCCTTTATTCACTATCATTCTATCATTTAACTTTCAATTGTCAATAAATTAATTTCATATGAAAGTGATTTCATTGTTTATTTACTTTAATTCATCGTTTTGATATAATACAACTAGGAAGTGATACTATGACAGGAACTATTTTTAATATTCAAAAATTTTCATTACATGATGGACCAGGTATTCGAACTGTCGTCTTTTTTAAAGGCTGCCCACTTAAATGTCTATGGTGCGCAAATCCCGAATCACAAAATTTTTCAATACAATTATTTAAAAATAAAGAACACGTCTGTTTAGACTGTCAAAAAGCAATTGAAGAAACAAACGAAACTAAAAAATATTCACAACTTAAAAAGTGTAGACATAAATGCTATACCGTATATGGAGAAAAAAAAGAAATCGATGACATCATAAACATTCTTCTACAAGATGTGCCTTTTTATGAAGAATCGAATGGTGGTATTACTTTATCCGGTGGAGAAATATTATCGCAACCAACTTTTGCCATTCAATTAATTGAGGAATGTAAAAAAAATAAACTACATGTGGCTATTGAAACAACCGGTTATTGTCAACCAGAAACATTCAACAATGTAATACAACATGTTGATTATATTCTTTACGATATCAAACACCACAATACGATAAAACACAAAGAAGTAACCGGAGTTGATAATGAAGTCATCATCATCAATTTAAAACAAGCAATTGCCCTAAACAAAGAAGTATTGGTTAGAATACCAGTTATACCAACAATTAATTTTTCCAAAGCTGACACTTTAGGTTTTATAAACTTATTTCACCAATGCAATGTACAACAAGTTCAACTATTGCCTTTCCATCAATTTGGCAGTAATAAATACACCATAATGAACCAAAAATACGACTTTAAAGAAGTCAAACAACTATATCCTGAAGATTTACAACCAATGATTCAATTATTTAAAGAAAACAACATTCACGCTTTCGTGTAGAAAGGAATAATATGAATAATAGACAAAATGAAATACTTAAAATTGTAAGTGACGTAAAAAAGATTGAAGTTAATGAACTATCAACACGCTTAAATGTTTCCGGTATGACAATAAGAAAAGATTTAATGATTCTTGAAAAAAAAGGATTATTAACAAGAGAACACGGTTTCGCTATTGCTAACAATGAAGATGATATTAACACCCGTTTAGCCTTTAATTATGAAGAAAAAATAAAACTAGCTAAAAAAGCCGCATCCCTAGTAAAACCAAACGAAACAATTCTTGTTGAATCTGGTTCAACATGTGCATTATTCGCTTTAGAAGTGGCGAAGATGCAACAATTTAATACGATTGTTACTAATTCTTGTTTTATCGCTCGTTATTTAAAAGATTATCCTTCAACAACTGTTTTAGTTTTAGGTGGAAAATATCAAAGTAAATCAGAAACAATTGTAGGTTCATCAATGAATACATTATTATCAACTTTTTATTTTGATCAATTTTTCTTTGGTTGTGATGGAATCGATGAACATGGATTTAGTGGTTGTGATTTTGAACGAGCTGAAGCAGTACGATTAATGGCAGCACATGCAAATAAAAAAATTGTATTAACAGAATCATCAAAATGTGACAAACGAAGTAGTTTTCCACTATTCCAACATAAAGAAATTAATACAATTGTTACAGATGAACACTTAAATAGTGATTATATTGATTTATTTAAAACATCATCAATTACAATATTATAAAACGAGAACATAACGTTCTCGTTTTATTTATATGAAATATCATCTAAAATATTAGCCATATACGCTAAGAATATTCCATAGTTAGTAATTGGAACTTCTTGATGTTTCGCTTTATTTAATCGCTCCATCACATAACTACGATTAAACATACAAGCACCACACTGTATAATTAAATCATACTTGCTACAATCATCAGGAAAATCTTGACCACCCATTACTTCAATGACAATCGATTCTCCAAATCTTTTTTTCAATAAGGTTGGTATTTTAACTCGTCCAATATCTTCAGCTACTGGCTTATGGCTACAACATTCCGCAATAAGAATGGTTGAATTGCGATTCAATTTACTTATGCTTTGAATACCTTCAAGATAGGTCTGTAAATCACCTTTATAATCAGCCATTAAAATAGAGAATGATGTTATTTTACTGTTTTTAGGTTTAAACGGATAAACTTCTTTAAAAATTGATGAATCACATATAATCCAATCAGGTTCAGTGCTAAGTGCATTAAGTGATTGTTCGATAGTAATAAGCGTTGTCGAAACAACGATACAATGATGATCTAAAGCATCACGAATTGTTTGTACTTGAGGTAAAATAAGTCTTCCTTTAGGTGCTTGAACATCTTGTGGCATTACTAATAAAACAACATCACCTTGTTTAACTAAATGACCTAACAACGATTTTTCTTCAATTTTCTCCGCTTTTTCACGCAATTGTCGCAATAAAACATCCATATTTAGTCCACTTACACTACTAATTGATAATAGTTGTTCATGAAATAATTCGTTGACTTTATTTTCTAAAGAAGGACAACTAGAAATGTCACTTTTATTGTGTACATAAATACAATCCACTTTTTTTATTGTCAATAGTTGTTGCCACTGAAGGATATCACTTTCATCTTGTATTAAAACAACCGCAATATCACATCGTTTTAAGGCTTCTTTTGTTTTCTCTAAGCGCAATGTTCCAAGTTCAGTATCATCATTAAAGCCAGCAGTGTCTAACAGCGTACATGCACCAATTCCAGGCAATTCCATCGCCTTAACAACCACATCTGTCGTTGTTCCCTTAACATCAGATACAATTGAAACTTGTTGCTTACAAAGAGTATTCAGTAATGATGATTTACCACTATTGCATTGACCAAAAAAACCAATATGAATACGCTCACCACGAGGTGTATCATGCAACGTCATTTCTAAAACCTAAAATCTCTTTCACCAGAAACTATTTTTTGTAGTTGTTTTTCCGTAAAATCAAATACCTTTGGACTTTTAATATGTTTTATTTCCTGTGCAATAATTTTTGTACCTTTTTTCTTTGTATCTTCACTTGCATAATCTTCCATATATTCCTGAAGTGTCATCAATGCATTTGGTAAACAACAATTCGCTATTTCACCACTTTTTAGTAGTGTCATAAAGCGATCACCTGTTCTACCTTCACGATAACACGCGGTACAAAAACTTGGTACATACCCTAATTCTAACAGCCAATTCACAACTTCATCCAATGTTCTCTTATCACTAACATCAAATTGTTCAGATTCTTCTTCAGGACTAACTTCATAACCACCAACGCTTGTTTTTGAAGCACCACTAATTTGAGAAATTCCTAAAGCCAATGCTTTTTCACGAACTGCTTGGCTTTCACGCGTAGAAATAATCATTCCTGTATAAGGAACACTAATACGAATAAGAGAAATAATTTTTAAAAATGTATCATCATCAATTCCATTATCAAAATCAGATACATCAATATCCGCTGCTTTTTTAATACGTGGGACACTGATTGTATGTGGCCCAACACCAAAGGCTGCCTCTAAATGTTCTGCATGCATTAATAAACCAGCTAATTCATAATGATACCCTTCTAACCCAAACAAAACACCAAGACCAACATCTTCAATTCCACCTTGCATCGCACGTGACATTGCTTCTGTATGATAAGCATAATCATGTTTTGGACCAGTTGGATGTAATTTTTCATAACTTTCTTTATTGTACGTTTCTTGAAATAAAATATACGTTCCAATTTTAGCCTCATGTAATTTACGATAGTTTTCAACAGTAGTAGCTGCGATATTCACATTAACACGACGAATTGCCCCATTTTTATGATGTAATTTATAGATGGTGTCAATACTTTCTAGCACATATTCCAAAGGGTTGTGAATTGGATCTTCGCCTAATTCAAGCGCTAAGCGTTTATGTCCCATATCTTGTAATGCGATAACTTCTCGAGCAATTTCTTCTTGTGTCAATTTACGACGCGGCATTGTTTTATTTTTAATGTGGTAAGGACAATAAACACAGCCATTAATACAATAATTTGATAAGTACAATGGAGCAAACATAACAATTCTATTTCCATAAAATTTAAGTTTTAATTCCTTTGCTAAATCCATAATTTTCTTTGTAACATCGGTATCTTCATTTGCAAGCAACACCGAAGCTTCACGATGACTTAACCCTAGTCCTAATTTAGCTTTTTCTAAAATCGACTGAATCACATCTTTATTATTTTTAACTTCTTGACTATATTGCAATGTATCGAGTATTTCTTGATGGTTAATAAAATCTTCCGCCTTTAATGATTTTACATCGTACATAATAACTCTTTCTAGGTGACTAATAATCACCACAATCTTCTTTCACTTTATATCCAATACTTTCAATTAATTCATATAACTTACAAATATTTTCACCAGCTTCAGTATCCGTAATTTTTTTATTATCGTATAAATTATATTTTCTACGAACGCTCATTGGTGAAAAGTTAGGCATAATCACATTTGCCCCAGCAAGTAATCCTAACCGAGTCCCATCAGGATGCAATGTAGCTAATGCTGTCGTCGATGGTAATAACACTCTTGGATTCATTAATCGAACTAATGCTAATACTTTTAAGGTCATTGACAAACTACCACTTTTAAAAGCAGAAAAAGGTGTATTTTCGCAAGGAATAAATGGTCCTATTCCCACCATTTGTGGTTGAAACGCATGAATAAACAATAAATCAGAAACAATATTATTGATTGTTTGATATGGCGAACCAACCATAATGCCACATCCAACTTGATAACCACATTTTTTTAAATTGTTTAAACAAACATGACGTTCTTCATAATTTGATGAAGATGGATGTAATAATTCATAATGTTCTTTAGAAATTGTTTCGTGACGCAATAAATAACGATCAACGCCTGCTTCTTTAAATCGAACATAGCTTTCTAATGATTTTTCTCCTAATGATAAGGTAATAGCACAATCAGGATACATTTTTTTAATTTTTTGCACAATAAAAACAATGAAATCATCACTAAGTCCATCTTCTTCACCACTTTGAAAGACAAAAGTTCTAATTCCTAAGTGATATGCACTAAAACAACATTCCATGATTTCATCTTCACTTAAACGATATCGTTCAAGTAAGCGATCTTTTCTTAATCCACAATAATAACAATTTCGTTTACAAATATTGCTTATTTCGATTAATGCTCGTAAATATACTTCTTTGCCGCGACAATGTTGTAATGCTTCTTGTGCTTTTTCATATAAATACTGACAATCACCTTCATATTGTAGTATCCATTGTAATTGCTCAAAAGAAGCAGACTTAGATGCATAAATACAATCAACTATGGCCTTAAAATCACTGTTCATCATTGTAAATACAATTTGAATACGCTACTTTAACACTTACTCCATTTAATTTACCAATTTTTCCCGATAACGTATTAATCACATCACCTGGGGCATCCACAAAGAGACCAATACAATTAATTTCTCTTTTTCGATAAGGAATACCTAAGCGGCCAATAATATAGTGGCCAAATTCATGTAAAATGTCGTTTAACTGTTCCACTGATTCTTTTTCTTCAACGATAATTGTAATACCCGCAACTCTTGTCTCCATTATTTTTCCTCCTTTAAACAAAAAAATTGCATTACGAAAGATGCAATTCCACTTAAAATACAGTAGTTTTGACCCTTTCGCCTCAAACCTTATTTTCAGCGTCAGATGCCATCAATGGTATATAAGAATGATACGCCTTTTCATTCTCTCATTGATTACTCTTATATTCTAATCGCTTGTGCAATATTTATCAAGTAAAATGACTAGGTATTTTACTAGTCATTTTATACAATTCGCCACTTCTTTCATCATTTCCGAAGTTGTCTTACAACAACCACCAATCATGCTTGCACCAGCTTCTTTCCAACTACGTGCATATTGTTGGTAACTCACACAACAATCACCACTAATCCATTCCTTTTTTATCGCATCATACTTTAAACCACTATTAGGATAAACAATAATTGGTTTTAATGTTTTCTTCTTTACTTCTTTAATCAATGATTCCACATATTGAGGTGCAGTACAATTAATGCCAATCGCCTTAACACAATCGATTGAATCTAAAACATGAGCACATTCTTCGATATATTCACCATTGCTTATTTGTTTTTCATTTTTACAACTAAAAACAATCCAACACTCACCATTAATTTCTGAAACTAAGTCAGCAATTACTTTTGCTTCCATGAGCGAAGGAATTGTTTCTACGGCTAGAATTTCAGCACCACTAGCCCACAATAATTGAATACGTGGGCGATGAAATTGTTTCAATTGCTCAACACTAACAGTATAATTTCCAGTATATTCAGAACCATCCGCCAAATAAGCACCATATGGACCAATAGATCCCGCAACTAATGGAAAACATCGATTAGATTGATGATTCCACCACTCATTTCTAGCTTCAATTAATAGTGTCATGGATAATTTTATCGCATTCTCTGCTTCTTCAACAGAATAACCTTTATCAACAAAACCATCAATGGACGCTTGATAACTACAACTTATACCACAATCAGCACCAGCCTCAAAATAGCTAGTATGTACTTGTTTAATCAATTCAGGATGTTCTAATAATACTTTAGCACTCCATAGCGAATCATTTAAATCACAACCCAAACTCTCAAGTTCAGTCGCCATCGCACCATCAACAACAATCATTGTTGTCTCTTTAAAAAGTTTTTCTAATGAATTTTTTTTCATACCATTCTCCAATCAAATTCCCCATACCCACCCTCATCTATCTATTCATAAATGGTTATACTTTTTATAACAATAAAGTTTACAATAGTAACAATACTGAGCTTAACAATAAAAGATAGGAGTCGAACCTACTAAGCATGCTCATGTTGCCTTTACCATACGATAGTTTTCGAACTATCACGTTTTTATGCACCTAGATAAACTACCAACTGCTTATTCAACAGATAACCAAATAGTAATGGCACCAATTGTAGAAAAAATAACACTGATCAATAAAACGGAAGAAATACCAATACGGTCAATTAAAAAACCACCAGCTAAACTACCAAATACACCACTTACGGACATCGACATAGTCATTAATGATTGACCCTTGACCATATCTTCATCAGACATCATACCCTTTACATAATATACTGCCGCAACAATAAATACCGCATAAGCACCAATTTGTAAAAACTGAGCAACATAAATTAATGTCATACTCCTCGCTAAATACGTTAATGTATGTTTTACAACAAAGAAAACCATCGAAATTTTAATTAAATTTTTAATAGTAACTTTTTCATTTATTTTTGCAAAATAAGTCATTAAAGGTAGTTCAACAATTGCCGCTAAAAATACGGCATTACCCATATCACTACTATTACCGCCAACATGACGAATTACTTGAATAAAGAAGTTGTTTATTACCGCATGAGCAAAAAACAATAAGCTAACACCAATTAGAAAGATAGAAAACTTTTTATATTCACTAAGTAATGCAAATACTGATTTAGAAGAACCTTTAACCACATTCTTTTTATATACTTCTCCACTAGATGATTTTAGTGTATACGTATATACTGCGACAAACAACGATGCGACTAAAACAACATAAACAATTGGCAAAACATTCGGTGAAACTTCCTTTAATAAATAACCGATTCCCATTGAAGCAATAGCATATGCCGCTGAACCAATTCCTCTAGCTAAACCATAATTAATTTTAATATTATCTTTTTCAAAAATAAAAGCTAATGAATTCATTAATGGTGCCATTACTTGAAATGATGCAAAAGAAGCGATTACTAAAATAATAATCAATAATTTTGTTTCATTAAAATACAAAACCGTTGAACATACGATTACAATAGCTAAAATTGTCATAATCGTTTTTCTAATACCAATTGAAGGATGATCATCAACAAATGACGCTAACATTGGTTGACCAACAACCGATATAATACTACAAGCTGATAAAATCAATCCAATAGTTGTATTCGATAAACCTTTATTTAATAAGAATACCGAAGCAAACGCAAACATTGCCGAAAATGTTGCGAAAAAGAATGCTTGAATTACTGCGTACTTGATATTTAACTGTCTATTTTCCATAATAACCTCCATATAATTTATAATACCATACCGGAAGCAACTCCCGTCAAGAAGGTTAGAAAATAAAATGTTATGCCAATAAAGTTATTGCAAAAATATATATTTGTGAAGATTTATTCCACTATTCAATGATATCAACAGTCCAATTTAATTGTTGAATACGATTATCTAATAAACGTAATTGTTTTGCCATATCATCACTCTTCTTTTGAAGTTGTTTCACATCAACAACACTCAACACCTTAATTTCACTTCGAGCCACTCGATGAGATAAACTACTAGCCTCATGTACAATATCACGATAGGCACTAATTGAAATACTTAAACAATCACGATTAGCAATGAGTTCCGTAATTGTAACACCATCCACTACTGTATTACTATTGGTTAAGTTAATTTTTACAATCAATGCATTCAATGTATCGATACATTGTTGTAATTCATTCATTAAACTAATTGGATCTTCAGCTGGTTTTTCTCCTTCTTGAACAACAACATTATTTAAAAGACGTTGTCTAATTTCTTCAATACGACGATTATAAAATGCTCTTTCTTGTAATGCTTCTGCTAATTTCATATTCTTCCTCAAACTTTCTTATTTTATTGTACCAAACAAACATTTAAAAAAATTCTTTTTCTAAAAAAAAGAGGAAATTAATTTCCCCTTACTTTAAATCGTAACATTCCTCATACATCGTTGCACTTAATTGCCAACTAACATCTGTATTCATCGCATTCATCATTAATTGATTCCAACCTTCCTTATTTAAGTAATAAGTATCAGTTGCCCAACGAAGCGTATATACCATATCATCAGCATTAAATGCCCAAAAGCTAAATCCATTTCCTTCATTAGTATATTGATTAAATGGAGTTACAGTATCACGCAAGCCACCAGTTTCACGAACAAGTGGTAATGCACCATAACGCATAGCGATTAATTGACCAATTCCACAAGGTTCATACAATGAAGGCATTAAGAATAAATCACAACCAGCATAAATCTTATGAGCTAAATCTTCATTATATCCACCATAATATACAGCACGACGTTTGTATTTATGTTCCATATAACGGAAAGTATCTTCAGCACTAGCCTCGCCAGTTCCAAGAACAACAAATTGAACATCTAAGCCCATAATGTCCGATAAACGACTTGCGATTAACGAAATACCTTTTTGATGAGTTAAACGAGAAACAATACCAATCAACAATGTATCTGGTGCTTCTCTTAACCCTAATTCGCGTTGAACAGCTAATTTGTTCGCAGCTTTTCCTTCTTTCATTGTATTGATATCATAATTTTGAACTAAACGTTTATCCGTTGCTGGATTCCATTCACTAACATCAATACCATTAACAATACCCCACAAATCATTTTCACGTAAACGAAGAACATCTTCAAGTTTTTCACCATACTCAGCAGTTAATATTTCACGTGCATAACTTGGAGACACAGTAGTCACCTTATCCGCGAATAAGATACCTGCTTTCATAAAGCTAATACCATCATGGAAACGCATACTACCATCATCAAAGAATTGCATCGAAAGTCCTAAACAAGACATCAGAACATCCTTAGGAAAATTACCTTGGAATGCTAAATTATGAATTGTATAAACATGCTTAATCGCACGATAACGTTCATCAAAATCATATTGAATTTTACACATTGCTGGAATCATACCTGTATGCCAATCATGTGTATGAATTAAATTAGGAACGAAATTTACAAAATCTAACATCTCTAATACAGCTTTTTGGAAGAATCCAAAACGTTCACCATCATCACCATAGCCATATAAGCCATCACGCTCAAAATATCCTTGATGTTCAATAAAATAATAAATTACTCCATCTACTTCACTTTTATAATAAGTCGCAACTTGATGAATCCATCCAGATTTAATATCTAATGACCCTATTTTTTCAAAGGTTGGACGATATTTTTCCGCGATTTTTTTGTATAGCGGCAATACTACACGAACATCATATCCTCGTTCAACAAGTATTTTTGGAAGAGAACCAATAACATCCGCCAATCCACCACTTTTAATATAAGGTAATCCTTCACTAGCTGCAAATAAGATTGATTTCATAGTACCTCCTTAAATTCTATCTCGTCTTTTTACATAGATTGGTGCTTCATCATTACCAACCAATTTTTTAACATGATGTACGATTGCTTTTTTATCAACAATGACATGATCTAATTTAGCACCTTCACCAATGTATGCTCCAGGTAAAATAACACTATTCTTCACTTCAGCGCCTTTTCGAATAATTACGTTTCTACCAAGAACTGAATTTTCAACAGTACCTTCAATAAAACATCCATTCGCTACAATGCTGCCACAAACTTTCGCATCCATCGCATATTGCGTAGGAGATGAGTCATTTGTCATTGTATGAATTGGCCAATTTTCTTTAAACAATTCCTTAGCCAAATTAATATCTCTAAATTGCATACTAGCCTTGTAATATGCAGGTAAGCTGTTAATACATGTAACATGCCCCTTAACAGGTACTCCACGCATATCTAACTCTTCACATGATTCAGCAAGAATATCCTTAAACCAATACAATGAACTTGTATTCGCTGCTTTATTCACTAAATCAATGAACGTTTTCTTACTCATAACATATGCTTCTAATGAAACATTGCGAGATTTGTATTTACCACGATTTTTTTCAAATCCAGTAATACGTCTTTCTTTATCAAGTAAAATTGTATCACAACCAAAGAATTCTTCTTTAGCCATATCAGTTGCCTTATAAAGAACACTGACATCAAACCCAGAAGCGATATGCTCTTTTAATACAGCGTTAAAGTCCACATGATAAATCATATAACTAGGCGCCATAATCACATATGGTTTGTTACTCTCTTCAATATATTGCATGTTAGACATAAAGTTTGAAACGTCATGATTATAAACTTCTGACATCACTTTTTGTTCGCCATACAATAAATGTAAACGACCACGTTTTGAATTAATATTATAGTGTAAACCGGTACCTAAATGTTCAATAATGCTACGTGGTTTTTCCTTCACGTACACCTGAATTGAGGACATCCCTGAATTTGTCATATTTGAGAGAACAAAGTCAATAATTCGATAACGTCCTAAGAAACTCATCGCTGAAACTGGACGATAGTTACCAAGACCAGCAATATCTACAGCTGAATCTTCAAAATTAATAATTCCTAATGCATCACACATGCTGATTTCCCTCCTACTTCAACGTGTTTTTAGCGACTAATAAGATACTATCGCTATCGGCACTTCCTACTTCAACACCAGGGCCAATAATAACGCCATCAGCAACGATACAGCGTGTTACCTTTGCACCTTCACCGATAATTGCTTTATTCATAATCACCGAATCCGTAACTTGGGCATCTTTACCAACTGCTGAATTAGTAAATAAAACCGAGTTTTTAACATTTCCGTTAATGTAACATCCTTGAGTAATGTAAGCATTGCTCACTGTTGCATCATCACCGATATATTGAGGTAAAGCATTAATATCCTCAGTATAAATTTTCCATCCAGAATCACTCAAGTCAAGCTCATTTTGCTCGCTCAATAAATCCATGTTAGCTTCCCATAAACTATCAATTGTTCCAACATCTTTCCAATAGCCTTTAAAATGGTACGCTGCTAAACGTTTTTGATCATTTAAATACGCTGGAATGATATCTTTACCAAAGTCATGGCTTGAATTTGGATTTTTTTCATCCGCAACTAAATACTTACGTAATAATTTATAGTCAAAAATATAAATACCCATTGACGCTAAATTACTCTTAGGTTTTGCTGGTTTCTCTTCAAATTCAATAATCATGTCATCGTCATTGGTGTTCATAATACCGAAACGACTTGCTTCCTTAATTGGAACTCCAAGCACGGCAATCGTAGCATCAGCTTTCTTTTGCTTATGAAATGCCATCATTTTAGCGTAGTCCATCTTGTAAATATGGTCACCCGATAAAATTAAAACATGTTCTGCACCCATCTGATCTAAAAAGTCAATATTTTGGGTAATCGCATCCGCAGTTCCGCGATAAAGACCAAAACCTGTTTCATCTTTTTCTCTTGGTGGCAATACAAATACGCCACTATCTCGAGCATCTAAACCCCAATGATGATCACGTGCAACATAAGAATTCAATAACACTGATTCATATTGAGTTAAAACACCAACAATCGAAATATCCGAGTTGGCACAGTTAGATAAAGGAAAATCGATAATTCGATATTTCCCACCGAAGTGCACGGCTGGTTTAGCTACCTTTTTGGTTAAATCCAAAAGACGTGAGCCCCTTCCACCGGCTAAAATCATTGCGACCACATTATTCTGTCTCATGGCTAGTCCCTCACTTATTAGTTGTTCTATATCATTATAGCTTGCTTTTCAAGTTTTTAAAAGGAAATTGTAAACGATTTCACATTTAATACACATTTTTAAAATTTATACGACAAAATTAAATAGTAATACGACAAAATTAAATAATAATGCGACAAAATTAAATAATACAATTTTAAATAATTGAAAAATCAATTGGTTTTCTTTCCCATTTTACTAAAACATCGTTTATTTCACTAAAACATTTTGAACCAATAAACCCGCGATGGGCAGATAAACCAGATGGATGAACACTGCATATGACATGATGTTTCTTGTCAATTAATGGTAACTTAGACTTACTATAATTACCCCACAAAACAAATATTTTCCTTTCACCTTGATTTAAAAATTCAATCACGCGATCACTAAATATTTCCCATCCTAAGTTGCGATGGGATGCTGCTTTATTTGCCTCTACCGTAAAAATAGTATTCATCAAGAAAACACCTTGTTTAACCCAAGAAGATAAATCACCATGATTTATTTCAACACCACAATTGCTCTTACATTCCAACATAATATTACGTAAACTAGAAGGATATTTAACCCCTTTATTTACACTAAATGCGATTCCATTCGCCTGATGTTCGCCATGATAAGGATCTTGTCCTAAAATAACAACTTGAACATCACGCACATCACACAAAGAAAAAATGCGATAAACATCATTGTACGAAGGATAAATAATGTTTTTTTCATATTGTTTTGTTAAATTATCCCATAATAATTGATAATACACTTCTTTACTTTCTCTTTCGAAAAATTCTAACCAACCAGATGTCATTTTAATCCACCCTTCCCACCATAAAATAAAACCATTTCTTCTACAATACGTTCATTCTTTTTTACAACTATATTTTTCTTATTCCACCAATCAAAAGAATCATTCGTAAAGATTAATACTTTTTTCTCCGGAATCATCACATTACTAATTGAATACTTTTCTAGAGATTGAAAATAACTGTTTTTCCTTCCAAATCCATCGTTACCTTCAACAATATTTTTTGTCATATTATTTTTTTCTGCTTCTGTCATTGCTTCATTTTTTACATACGCATCGACAACACTATTTTTAATGTCTCTATTACTTGGTTCAATAAGTACCATCGAATAACATTCAGGATGATCTTCCAATAACTTTGGCAACATCATACTATTATCCTTACTCGCAAGTAATATGATACGACTAGAGTCAACTGGATAAGAAAAAATAGTATGTATAATGCTCGCAATATCCTGAATGCATTCTTCTTCAATACTTATATAAGCAATTTCTTTTGGCAACCGTTTAAACCTAGTTTGAAAACGAACACTCGCAAATCCTTTTTTCGCTAAATCAGAAGCCAACTCACTGAAATCATCATCTTGAATAGATAATCCTTCTACAAACAAAACACACATTGGATTTTTTTTATGAAGAGGAAGCGTTAAAACTCCAGTTAACCGTTTATCTCGACCAACCGATATTTCTTCTTCTGTCATAAACTCATTATTTCTTACTTCATATGAATCTGGTAACACATTGAAAACAACATCTTTAATGAATCCTTTATCGCTATATTCTATACAAGTCGCAACCTTTTTTTCACTATACTGTAGAGTTACATATCCATATTTTCCATAACTTGACACTCGAAACTCATTATCTACAATATCAACAAAAGTCCCAAATGATTCCATTTGAAAAAGACAATCATTAAAAATTGTCTTTTTCCGTTGTTCCCTATTCACTATGTTTAAAAACTCTTTTTCATTTTTTTCAAGCAAATACTGCACAATCATTTCATTGCGCACTATCACTTGTTCCCTTACAACCTCAATTTTATTATCGTCTGAACATGACGCAACAAAAAAGAGAAAACAACAACTAATTATTTTTAATGAATACATCCACTTTCTTATCCAATAGTTCAAAAGGTACCTCCCCAGAGTGTAGAAGCATATCATGGAATTTCTTTTCATCAAAATTTTTGCATTTCGCTTCAGCATTTTCGCGATATTGAGACATTTTCATATATCCATATGCATAAGGAATAAACATACCTGGATTACCTACCACTGTATAATATAAATGTTTCGCAGTTTCCTCATCTACTCCTAAGTTTTCTACGATGTCGACAACTTTCCATTTATTGATATGAACATTTAAATCTATAAACGATACCACAAAAAAATCTGAAACATCCATAAACGAATACAATACCTTTTCATCATCAGTAAACGGCAAATTATTATTTACCGCTAATGATTGACTATATACTGCCCACCCTTCCGAATAGCCGATAAAATCATTGAGTAAGCGCAAATTATTCGGTTTAGTGCTTCGGTATACGACATTTTGTAATAAGTGGCCAGGATAGCCTTCATGCGCAAGAAGAGTAACTAACCCTAATGCATCATCTTGCTCAGAAGGATTCACTTTAATAACATTGTGTTGATAATCATCAATACACGGAACCAAATAATAAGCTGCTGTATTATTATCCGCCAAATCAACATCTAAATATTGCACATCCACCTTCACTTCAGGAATTGAACCAATAATGTTTTTACTCATGTCATTTAATTTACTTAAAACTTCTTCACAAGAATCGTCTGAATTATACTCTATATTTTCAAGAAGTGAAGGATTGCCCATAGAAGCCTTTTGCACCTTATCTACTTCTTTTTGATAAAAGTTTGATAATTCCTTAAAAATTTGTTGTGGCGATTTATTGGTACTCGTTTTACTTTTTATCAATGTGGAATAATAATCACTACCTTGGGAAATGCTTTCTGTCAACAAATCATTTTCATTACGTTTACCTTTTAATGAAAGTAACTCATCTTTTACTTGTTGAATGGAAGGCAAAACTTCATCGATTATTGCCTTTTTATTTTGGGCTTTAAAATCTACTTTTTCTTGAATACTTAAATCCTTTAAATCATCAATACGACGATCAAAACTAACAATCAACGCATTATCATCATTTTTAGAAAACAATCGATTAATCGTAGAAACAGTGGAGTCAATCGTACTATCATACATGTAATAACCATCATTTGCCTGTTTTTTAGTAAATTCAAGGCCTTTGGATAAATATGTAGGTATATCAGATAACATCGTTACATATTCTTCTACATCTCTTTTATTATAAAATTCATATTCCATTAATACTATCTTTACTGTATTAACAAGACCATTGTCTTCATTAAACAAAAACGCCATATTAATAGTACGAAGTTCATTTATTTTATTATGTAACCAAGCAATATGAACTTCTAAATCTTCTTGTTGTTGTGTCGTTAAATCATTTTTATTAAATGTTTTTAATGTTTCTAGTTGATCAGAATACAGTTTATACCCTTTATCACCAAAATCCAAATCAAAATCACCATATTTTACCGGCACATCCTTAATACCAAAAGCATCTCTATTTAATACCATAAAATGCAATGACGCTGTACTACTTGAGGCATAATCAAGAACCATCGCTTGACGAACCTCATCAAATCGTTCCTGTTCATCGACGTTACCTAAAGTTTTTGGTTGACATCCTACTAAAGATAGTACGAGAGAAACAACAATAATAATTTTTTTAATCATTCTTCATCCTCCTCAACGCCTCTTCTTTTTCAATAATTATTTTACCTAAGCAATGCGGACACATTTCAAAATAAACAGTTTGAATTGGAAAAATAGGAATAAAAAATAACGTAACCCACAACGTTTCTTTCCATAATTGCCAATGTTCAATCGTATTACAACGAGTACATTTCGCTCTATCTTCAACTTTTAATAATTGCGTTTTTGGCATAATTGCCGATATAAAAAACATTTATACCTCCTTCGGTAGTTGCAATACAGCACAAGATAATACGAAATTTTCAATCACATTGTTCATCATATTACCAAATCGCTCGTACGCTTCTTTTTTAAAAGCATCAATTGGTTTTTCTTGAGCATAACTACGTAAATGAATTCCTTTTTTTACACGATCCATATTATCAACATGTTCAATCCAAAAATGATCAAGCATTTGTAAAAACACCATTTTTTCCCATTGATGAATTGTTTCAACACCTTCAACTTTTTTATGATATTGTTCAAGTAATCCTTTTGCCCATGTTTGACTGATGATCGATGGTCTCTCTAATCCTTCAATCAATTGTTCTTCAGAAAATCCATAGCGTTTACCAATTTCAAACAATTGCGCTTTTTGTTGTTGACGAGCGATTACTTCTAATGATTCCATCGATCTCTCAAACCACATGTCCATCATTGAAGAAATATTATCCATCGCTAAAATTTCATCACGTTGCGTAAAAATTAATTTTCTTTGTTCCATCAATACATCATCAAACTCAAGAACTTGCTTTCTTGTATCAAAGTGAAGACCTTCAGCTCTACTTTGTAACTGATCCATCATTTTACGCATTTTTTCAATAGAACATTTACCATCCATAAAATCCTGAATCGTTTCCTTCATTAAGTCACTAGCAAATTTCACTACAAGATCATCATCCATCGAACAGTAAAAACGAGAATATCCCGGATCTCCTTGACGACCACTTCGACCTCTTAGCTGATTATCAATACGCTTAGCTTCATGGCGTTCACACGCTAAAACAACAAGTCCACCTAATTCTAAAACCCCATCACCTAACTTAATATCGGTACCACGACCAGCCATGTTTGTCGCAATCGTTATCGCATATTTCTGACCAGCTTTCGCAATAATTTGTGCTTCTTTGCTATCTTCTTTAGCATTTAACACTTCATGCACTAATCGTCGACGGGACATCATCGCCGATAAACTCTCAGACATGCCAACTGATAATGTACCAATTAACACTGGTTGACCTGTCGCATGTATTTTTTCAACTTCATCAATTATTGCCTCATATTTTTCACTACGAGTACGAAAGATGTCATCTGGATAATCAATACGAGCAATAGGACGATTGGTAGGAATATCAAAAACACGCATATTGTATGTATCAAGAAACTCTTTTTCTTCCGTTTTGGCAGTACCGGTCATACCACTAAGCTTGTTGTATAAGCGGAAAAAGTTTTGATAAGTTATAGTCGCTAACGTCTTTGTTTCTGACTTAATACCGACTCCCTCTTTCGCTTGAATTGCTTGATGAAGACCATCAGAAAACTCACGACCTTCCATTTTTCTACCAGTGAATTGATCAACTAAAATAATTTCATCATCACCAATCACATACTCAACATCTAATTCCATTAAAAAATTTGCTCGAAGAGCATTTTGAATAAAATGAACTAAATCAGCATGATTTTCGTCAAAAATATGATCCAATTGAAAAAACTTTTCTGCTTTTTTAACACCTTTTTCAGTTAAAATGACCGCATGATCATCCATTTTTACTTCAACATCAACATCACGTTTACAATGTTTCGCAAAACTATCAGCCTGTAAATAATAATTATCTAAACTTTCGCCAGCACCAGAAATAACAAGAGGTGTTCTAGCCTCATCGACCAACACGGAGTCAACCTCATCGATAATAGCATAATGTAACCCACGCAATACACGTTCTTCAAGAGATGTCGCCATGTTATCACGCAAATAATCAAACCCTAATTCCGAGTTTGTCGTATAGGTAATATCACATAGAAATGCTTCTTTTTTTTCTTCTCTACTTAATTCACGCAAATTACAACCAACAGTTAACCCTAAAAAACGATACACTTCACCCATCCACTGCGCATCACGCGTTGCTAAATACTCATTAACAGTAATAACATGAGCACCTTTGCCACTCAGTGCATTTAAATAAATCGGCATTGTCGCCGTTAGTGTTTTACCTTCTCCTGTTTTCATTTCAGCAATATCACCAAAATGCAACAACACACCACCTAAAACTTGAACTGGATATGGAAACTCTGATAAGACGCGTTTAGAAGCTTCGCGAACTACCGCAAAAGCTTCTGGTAAAATATCTTCTAATTTACAATTTTCTAGTTTCTTTTTAAACTCATTTGTCTTTTCCTTTAATTGATCATCACTCAATAAACTCATTTCTTGTTCAAAACCAAGTACTTTTGCTTGAAGTTTTTTAGCTTTCGCCATATGACGAGATTGACTATCGAATAAACTATCAAATATGCCCATGTACAGACCTACCCTTTTCTATATATCATGACACTGTATGGTTGAATAGCTACCACACGCGATACTTTTTTACTTACTACTTTACCATTTCCATCAAATATACAATACAACGGTATATCTGATTCAATCGAACGCGTTTGATTAAATGGATTAACATACATAATCAATTCATCTGAATATTTAACTTCAATAATATCTCCATTTAATCGATTCATTATTAAATTCTTTTCAATTTCTTCTGTCGTTTTCAACCTAAACCACGAAGTTTCTTTTCTTAAAGCAATACACTGTTTTGTAAATTCCACAACTTCTTTATAACGAACAACTCGTTCATAATCAACTTGATTAATATTATCATCGGAATTGTATGAATTATGACTACCAAATTTAGTACGACAATATTCTTGTCCACAATGGATAAATGGAACTCCTTGCGCAAATAATACTATCGCAATCATCATCTTTTGACGTTGTAAACGAACTTCATGAACATCCTCAATACAACAATTCTTCATTTTATCCCAACTCGTTTGATTATCGTGACATTCTACGTAGTTAATACTTTGATGCGGTGACTCAAATAGCTTCACAAAGCGATTATTGACACAATTCGCAGCTAAAGATGCCATTGCTTGATAAATAAAATGACGATCGCCAGTAATATACCCTTTCGCATATGATTCACTATATGATGTTTTACCTTTCATGCTATCACGAAAGAAATCATTAAATTGTCCAATTTCAGGCATGTGTTGTTGATTCGCCATCGTTGCTTTCTTTTCATATGGCAAACTTGTTGGTAAATCCCATCCTTCACCATAAATCATGATATCTGGTTTTATTTTTCTAGTTTCTTCCACAACTGCATTCATCGTTTCAATATCTAAAATACCCATTAAATCAAAACGGAAACCATCAACATCATACACATTAATCCACATTTTTAATGTATCCAAAATATATTTACGCGTCATCGCGCGTGTTGAATCGACATCGTTACCACAATAGCTACCATTTGAAGGATAACCGTTCTCAGTATACCGAAAATAGTAAAACGGAACACAAGCATCAAATGCCGATTTTTGAATATCATAATGATGATTGTAAACAACATCTAAATTAACACGAATGTTGTGCTCATGAAAACGATCTACCAACATCCTAAACTCATTGACACGAGTATAAGGATTATGTGGATCACTAGCATAAGAACCTTCTACACAACCATATTGTAATGGGTCATATCCCCAATTGTATTGTAATGTCGGATACTCCTCGTCAACAGTCGCAAAATCGGAAATTGGCAACAATTGAACATGAGTAATACCAAGCGATGAAACATAATCGAAGGCCGTTGGATACCCCGCATATGTCGTTCTTTTCTCCATTAAGGAGTCAAAGCGACCATGAGTTAATGTATTACTTGTTGGACTACTTGTAATATCACGAATACTCATTTCATAAATTATCGCATCAACTGCACTATCAAGTGGTTTTAAATGATGATTTTTCATTTTACGAATACGACTAAAATCAATTACCGCACTTCTATCCCCATTCGCCGTAGAAGATACGGAATAAGGATCAAGGGTTTTAACAACTCCATAACCACTATGAATATAATAAACATACGTCGCTAAGCCGTAGTCACCCATTGCCTTCGTCTTATAAACACCCTTATCCATTCGTTGCATTTCAATCATCGTTATTTTACTTTCAACTTGAAGTTCTAACACAACACGAGTAGCAGTAGGTGCCCATACCGCAAACGTTGTAAATTCCGGTGAATAATGACTTCCTAAATCATCACCATCATATGCGTAAAACGCATCAAAACGGGGATTTCTTACGACATGGCGACACTGTAACGGAACAGAATGACCATGATTTTCAACGATTTCATAAGCCATTGCTAAATCTAAATCAGAAGGAACAATACAATGATATTGCGTAAAATCACCAAAATTAACGACATTTCGAATAATACAATCTTTTCGATAACCCTTTGCCTTTATATAAAAACTATCTATTTTCCCACCATAGAATCGATGTGATACATCAATGGTCAATTTACTAAAATCATCTAAAAACGCCTCTATACTTGTATCCTGTTTCATACTATTTCTCCATTTTTCCACTTAAAGCATTACCAATAATAAAGGAAAGTATTTATTTTCACTCTACTACCATTACCTCTACTATAGCACCAATAATATTCCCTTGACTATTTTTTTTATACTCAATCGCACGAATCCCACGGTATTGTTGACTACTTACTACTTTTACAAACTGAACATCCAAAACGCCTTTTGATGCCAACACTTTAGTAACATTAGTCACGATGGTAGTGTAGCTAAATCCATCATAAATAGCTAAATCTATAGAAACTTCTTGAACTTCTACAGTATTATTTAAAATTCGATTACTCACATACACAATATCATTTACAGTGATTAAACCATCACCATTACAATCAGCTAAAGACAATACTTCATCCGATAAATTATTTTGATATCCCAAAATAATATTTGATATGATAACAATATCATTCACTGTAAAATAACCATTACAATCAACATCACCTTTTTGATACACATCATCTCTTGCAACAACAGAAAAAGAAGAGTAACTAAACTGTAAAAAAATTAGTATTGTTATTAACAATCGTCTCACGTACTAACTCCACCCTTTCTAACAAAACCATTATAAGCGTTTTAATAATAAATGTCGAATACAGCAACCACTCAAAAGAAAAAAAACTGGGATTTCCCAGTTATACTTCTGCTTTTACTAAATCATTGTAAGAAATATCAGTTGGGGTCTCTCTACCAAATAAAATAGCCAACACACTTGCTACTTGAGTTTGATTGTTCATCGCATCAACACGACCTTCCATACCAATGAACGGCCCATTAGTAACTTTAACTATATCTCCAACAACGAAATCAACACTAATTTTTCTTTCACCTAAACCAATTCTGCGTAAAATAGATTCAATTTCATCAGCTGACACTGGGAATGGTTTAGCTCCTTTACCTGAAGAACCAATAAATCCAGTAACTCCAGGAGTATTACGAACAACATACCATGCATCATCTGTCATAATCATCTCTACGAATAAATAACCAGGAAATAAATTATGCGTTTTTTCCACTGGTTTTCCATTTTTATATTCAACTTCAATTTCTTCAGCGACTAAAATACGAAATAAATAATCACTAATACCCATTGACTCAACACGACGCTCTAAATTTTCTTTAACGCGATTTTCATGTCCAGCATACGTATTAACAACATACCAACGTTTTTCACTCTCTTCAACTAAAGGTTTTCTTGCTTCTGTCATCCTAAATACCTAATCCCATCAATTTAAGAATCGCTGATACTAAAAACTCACAAAGAACAAAGAATGCACAGAAAAATAAAATAAAACTAATAACTTCAATCGATTCATTTCCTAATTCTTTAGACTTCGGCCAACGAATACGTTTAATTTCTGTAGCTATTCCACTAAAGCTAAACCATTTTAACATACAATAAACCTCCTACTTGGTTTCTTTATGAAGTGTATGCACTCCACATTTTTTACAAAACTTATTTAGTTCAAGACGCTCTTTCGACGTTTGTTTATTTCGTTCGGTACTATAATTGCGTGATAAGCAAACAGTACATGTCAATATTACTTTATTTTCTTTTGCCACGATTAAAACATCTCCTTTCCTGAACGATACTTGAATACTTTATCACAGTTGTAGGTACACGTCAATTAAATTTAAATATCATTCATATTTTTCGATTAAAGAGTACATAATAAACCTTTAAATTGAAATATTTTACAAATGATTAAAATATTTAACACACTCTTTAATACTAAACATCTAATTATTTACAAACATTTGTTAACTTTAATAGGCATTAGAAAGGAGACATATTATATGGCAAGAATAGAACTTAAGCATATGTTTAAAGACTATATACCAAATGTCCATGCGGTAACTGACTTTAATTTAGTTATCGAAGACAAAGAATTTATAGTGCTTGTTGGCCCATCTGGATGTGGTAAGTCGACAACGCTCAGAATGGTCGCTGGTCTAGAAGATATCACTTCAGGCGAACTTATTATTGATGGCATTCTCGAAAATAACAACCATCCAAAAGATAGAGATATTGCCATGGTATTTCAAAATTATGTATTATATCCGCACATGAGTGTTAGAGAAAACATGGCTTTTGGATTAAAGATGCAAAAACTAAATGAAAAAGAAATTCAATCAAGAGTTAACAATGCAGCTGAAATACTAGGCCTCCAAGATTATTTGGAAAGAAAACCAAAAGAGTTGTCTGGTGGACAACGTCAACGAGTAGCGCTTGGCAGAGCCATCGTAAGAAATGCAAAGCTGTTTTTAATGGATGAACCATTAAGTAACTTAGATGCTAAACTACGTGTTCAAACTCGTGCTGAAATATCCAAATTACATAAAAAACTTGGCACTACAACAATGTATGTAACTCATGACCAAACAGAAGCAATGACAATGGCAACAAGGATTGTTGTTATGAAAGATGGCTTTATACAACAAGTAGGAACACCTAAAGAAGTGTATCTATATCCAGCTAATTATTTTGTCGCAAGCTTTATCGGTTCACCGGCGATGAATTTTATACACGCCATCGTAGAACAAGACTATCTATTACTTAACAATGGACTAAAAATAGAAAATAAAAATTTCGTTAAACAACTTATCAATACAGGTTATAAAGATAAAGAAATTATTCTTGGAATGCGACCAGAAAACATGATGTTGTATAAAGATATCATCCACCATGATAAAATCTTTAAATTTACTTCCACAGTAACAATAAGTGAAATGTTAGGTTCAGAAACATTAGTACACTTTAATTTAGGTGAAAACAACATGATTGCTAAAATAGCTTCCATGGATGAATTTAATGTGGATACAACAGTAGAATTTGGCATTAATGTCGATCATATTCATTGTTTTAACATTGAAAATGAACTAAGAATTTCATTAAAAGGTAATAACGATGAATAATAACAGCTATACATTTGATCCAACCATCGATCACAATCAATATTTCAATCCAGTGAAAGTAAGTTTATTTACCCAAATAAAAAAACATAAAACATTTTATGCAATGCTATTACCAGCGATGATATTCTTCATTGTATTCAGTTATTGGCCAATGAGTGGCTTAGTATTAGCTTTTAAGAAATTCGGTTTTAATACTGGTCTATATGGCGGAAGTTTTGTTGGACTAAAATACTTCGAACAATTCTTCAAAGATCCAAGAAGTATGATTTACATAAAAAACACCTTAATTATCAGTTTCTTAAAACTATTTATATATTTACCATTTCCAATACTTTTAGCAATCATGTTTAATGAATTTAAATTAGACAAAGCAAGAGGAATAGCACAAAGCATTTCCTACTTACCTTATTTTATTTCATGGGTAGTCGTAATCGGAATACTAAATAGATTGTTTGCGCCAACGACAGGTTTAATCAATCAAGCTATTTCTTATTTTGGTAAAGATGGTTCTACTTTTTGGATGATGAATGAAAATTTCTTCTATCCAAGTGTCTTCTTTAGTTATTTATGGAAAAATGTTGGTTGGGACTCTATTATCTACTATTCAGCAATTGTAGGTATAGCACCTTCTCTTTATGAAGCAGCCGCAATTGATGGTGCAGGTAGATTTAAACAAACTCTACACGTAACCCTTCCAGGAATAACACAAACAATTACAATTTTATTCATTTTATCCCTTGGTGGAATACTATCTTCAGGGTTTGATCAAATATTCTTAATGCAAACTCCAGGAAATGCCAATGTTTCACAAACAATCGATACATATATCGTTCAAACCGGATTACAAGGTGGCCAATATGGATATGCCACCGCCATCGGATTAATGCAAGGTGTTGTAGGTTTAATCCTAACCCTTATCGTTAATAACATCACCAGCAAGCATTCAGACAATTCATTATGGTAGGAGGAAAAAAATAATGATAAAAAAATTAATACTATCGCTATTATCGATACTTATATTAGTAGGTTGTACATCTACTACAACAAAAACTACAGAAAAACCAAAAGATGCTCCAGAGAGTTGGATTGCGGATAGAACAATTAAAGGATTAGTATTTCAATCGGCAGGAGATGCCTCAGTCGATATGAATCCAGAAGTATTAGCTTACATTAAAGAAAAAACTGGTATTACCTTCGAACTAGAAGGAATTACTTCTGAAGATAGCACTAGTGCTTTAGCAGCCGGTTTAGCAGCCGGAGATTTACCTGATTTCGTTGCCTTTTACTTAGACAACTCAGGAAGACCAGAAATGCAAATCCTATTAAAAGCCGCTAACGAAGGTCAATTTGCCGATGTAAAACCATACTTAGAACAATCAAAATACTATAGTAAATATTTACAAAACGGATACCTTCCACAAGATACTTACAAAAATATTATGTTTAGAAAAGAATGGAACAATGCTTCTTACCTTGTTCATATGTCCATCAATAGAGAACCAGCGATGATTGGCAGAAAAACAGTAGGTGGTCCTTATATTCGCAAAGATATCGCGGAAGCTTTAGGAATTGATTCACTTGCCATTTCAACAAGTGAACAAGTAATCGAAATCGCTAAAAAAATCAAACAAGGAAACTTCAAAGATAAAAATGGCGCGGATATTTCTATTATTGGACCAACTGCATGGGGTGGCTCTGATCGCGATTATATATACAATGATTTAGTATTTTCTGGAGATTCAGGTGAAAAATTCCTTAAAACAGACGGAACAATTAAACATGAATCACAAACCGATGTTGCTTTAAAAAGAGTTGAAGTTGTAAGAAATTTAATGAAAGAAGGATTAATGCATCCTGAATTTTACACAATGGAAGAAAATAGAGCAAAAGAAGGAATTATTAACGGTTCTTTTGCCATCGTCAGTGATATGCACAACTTCATGCCAGAAAATGCCGATATGAAATATATTCCACTTGGTCCAATCAATCGTTATGATGGAACAAACAATAAAATTATTCAATACAAATCAGGTTATGCTGGATGGGCTATTCCTGCAACTACTAAAAATCCTGAAGAGATTGTAAAATTCGCTGATTGGCTCATCAGTCCAGAAGGAAAACTTCTATACTTCTATGGTTTAGAAGGTAGAGACTATACATTAGATAAAGATGGTAAACCAGTACCAACTGAAGAAATTATCAAACTTAAAAAAGACAATCCAGATGAAGCAAAAAAACGTGGATTTAGAGGAGTTGGGGCTTATTGGGGTGAACATTTAGGTTACACCGATATGAACAATGTTAGCGATTTTGGTGAAAGAACTTGGGGAGAAAAACTTCAAGGAAATACATTAAGTGTTCCATTACAAATCGCTGAAATGTACAAATTTGATGAAAAAGTAAAAAATGCAACGATTATCGACGGTATGACACCTCGCTCTTACTTATTTGAATTTGAAGGCGATGACGGTAAACTTGCGGTAGCTCTAGATCGTTGGAACGATGATTTATTACGCGCTTACTATGCTAAATCATTAGAAGAAGCAAAGAAAATTCTTGATGAATCAGCTGCTATTTTAAAAGAAGCTAAAATTGAAGAATTCGATAGTTTCTTACAACAAAAAGAAGCTCAAGGTGACATTTTAAGATATTAATAAGGTTGAATATTCAACCTTATTTGCTAAGATTGGGGGTTTTTATGTCAGAAAGCATGCAGAGTCCTAAATGGGCACGAATTATCAACACACTTTTGATTGTTTTACTATGCATTATCATTATTTTACCATTTCTCCATATTCTAGCCTTGGCATTTAACTCAGGAAAAGATGCGGCTAGAGGTGGAATATATTTTTTACCAAGAGAATTTACCTTCGATAACTTCAAAGAAGTATTTAAACAAGATAACTTATTGAATGGATTATTTATATCCATCTTTAGAACAGTAGTAGGAACCATTTCTTCTGTTCTACTGATGTCAATGGCAGCATATGCCTTAACAATAAAATCACTTCCATTTAGAAAACAAATCACCTTCTTTATATTTTTTACAATGTTATTCAGTGGAGGACAAATTCCTTACTATTTAGTCTTAAGTCAATTAAAACTCACTGGAACAATATGGGTCTACATTATACCAGGGTTATATAGTGTAACAAATATCCTCATCCTTAGAACTGCATTTAATCAACTTCCAAATGGTATTACCGAAGCTGCTAGAATCGATGGTTGTTCAGAATTCAGAATTTTCTGGCAAATCGTCTTACCGATGAGTAAACCGACATTAGCAACTGTAAGTTTATTCAGTGCTGTAGGACATTGGAACGATTGGTTTTCAGGAACTTTCTACGTAAGAAACGTTCGCTTAAAACCACTTGCGACACTATTACAAGAAATGCTTACACGTCAAAACGCGTTATCGGAAATCTTATTAAAGTCAGTGGGAGATGCAGCGTATCAACAACTTGATGCCATTAAAGTCACTGGTCAATCCATGCAAATGGCTACTATTATCGTTGTTATATTACCAATCGTCATCATGTATCCATTCATTCAAAAATACTTTGTAAAAGGTATTACTTTAGGTTCTATTAAGGAGTAAACAATGAAATTAAACTTTAAAAACGGAAAATTTACTATTGTACAATTAACGGATATTCATATTGGTTCTTTACCATTTGACGTTAAAGATGAACAAACATTTAAACTGATAGATGCGATTTTAGATACATTAGATGCTGATTTAATAATGATCACAGGTGATATGATTTGGAATGGAGTAGAAAATTTCACTGAAGTTTTCACTTATTTATTAAAGCAATTAAACAGGAAAAATATCTCTGTAGCAATGACGCCAGGAAATCATGACAATGAGGAAAATCCAAGTAGATCAGTTACACGACAGTTATTTGAAGATATCATCGAAAACAAAGTAGAAAAAATGCACAGTACTATTGTTAATGATAGAGAATCGTATGTAATAGAAATATACAATGAAAAGACCATTGCCAATGTTATCTATGTTTTTGACTCTGGAGAATTATGTCCTTTAGGTATAGGTAACTATGACTTTATAAAACCACATCAAGTAGAATGGTTTAATCGAGTTTCTTTACACTATAAACGAGAAAAAGACATCCAAAAAGATTTAGTATTTATGCATATACCACTTCCTGAATATTGGCAATCAGCTGACAACATTATTAGTGGTGTTTGTCTAGAAACAAACGATATGATTAGCTCACCAGTCATCAATACTGGTTTGTTCGCTAGCCTTTTATTAAATAAAAATATATATGGAGTATTTTGTGGTCACGACCATGACAATAACTTCGATAGTATCCTTCACAACATCCATTTAGTATTTGGCAATGTCACTGGATACAATTGTTATGGAGAGCTTCCTAGAGGATGTAGAATCATTGAATTACAAGAGGATACAGTCACAACATACATAAAGGTAGATAGCGACTTTGAATGATACTACTAAACCCATTCCCAAGTTTAATACTCTCTTTAAACCATTATTAATAGAACAATTTTTCCAAATGTTACTTGGAAATGTTGATATATTTCTACTAAGTAAAGTTGAAGATAGTGCAGTCGCATCTGTAGGAATGGCAAAACAGCTACTCACTATTTCCACAATGGTTCTAGGCATTGTCACATTAGGAAGTACTATTTTATTCTTAAACTACTCAAACAATCCTGATAAAGAAAAAATGCAATCTATAATAAGGCAAGGTATATTTTTAAACCTAACTCTTTCAATAATTCTATTTATAACAATTATACTTTTTGGTAATTCATTACTACTTTTAATTAAAACACCAACCGAAATTATAGAAACTTCAAAAATATATTTATACATTGTTGGCTTTGGTCTATTATTTCAAAGTCTAATGAGTATTTCATCAAGTGTGTTACGTAGTTTTGCCTACGTAAACATCGTCATGAGAATATCGATTATCATCAACGTTATCAATATAATCGGAAATGCGATTGTTATATTTTTTCCTGGTGTATTCTTTAAAAACAGTATTGTAGGAATTTCCACCGTAACCCTAACATCCTATATACTTGGAGCATTTCTAAGCATTTACTTACTAAAAGAAAACTTACCATTATACTTTAATGGTTTATTTACATTTAAAATTGATTTAAAAATAATAAAAGAAATTTTAAAACTAGGTCTACCTTCAGCAATGGAAAGTATCTCACACATCATTTCACAAACAATCATCACAAGTATTATCGCAACCATGGGAACCCTAGTAATTACATCAAAAATATATGCCCAAACAATTACATCGTTTGTATTTATCATTGGTGCCGCAAGTGGACAAGCCGGACAAATAATTATCGGAAGACTACTCAGCGAAAAAAAATATGAAGAAGCAAAAAAATTCGGTAATGAAAACACAAATCGATTTGTTATTGTCGCACTACTTTGTAACATACTAGTAGCCATCTTTTCCCCTTTTCTAATAAGATTATTTACTCAAGATCCATCAATTATAAAAACAACACAAATCCTATTATTTTTAAATTGTCTATACGATCCTCTTAGAGTAGCCAACGAAACGGAAATAACCGCATTACTAGTCGTAAAAGATGTTAAATTCCCAGTAATAGTAGGAGCCATTGTCATTTATTTATTCACCGTTCCCGCAAGTTATATTACCGTAGAAATTCTAAATCATTCCATTATTAGTATATGGATTATATTTATTATCGATGAACTTATAAGAGCAGGAATATTTAAAGCTCGATGGAATCAAATGAAATGGAGTAAATACAATGGATTATAATGAAAATAAAATACAAAAGCTTGGCACAAAACTATACAACTTAATAGAAATAAATTTTCTCTGGTTATTATTTACCTTCAGCGGTCTATTTATCGCTGGTATATTTCCTAGTACAAGTGCTGCATTTGACACATTCACTAAATATTCCAACGATAAAAAAATAAATATTTACCAAACTTATGTAACTAGCTACAAAAAAATGTTTAAAAGCACAAATATCATCGGTTATATATTTTCAATCGTATTGTTAATAATAACAGTTGATTATTTCTACTTTTTAAACACTTTAAACATTATTTCAACCATCATTAGCTACATCTTATTACTTTTATTTGTACTCACTTTATTTTCACTCTTAATTAGCCTAAAACTTAAAACAATCTATACCAATACACCAATATTTGACATTATAAAAAACGGAATATTTTATTCCATTTCATATTTTATACAACTATCCATCGTCTTTATTTTAATAATAGCACTACTATTATTGATGTATAAAATAATACCAGGCATCATTCCATTACTTGCGATAGCACTAATTATTTTAAGTATAAACACCATTTTACAAGCGATGATAGATAAGAAAAGCATTTTAACCTTTTTCAACGATGTAAAAACGACAATGTATCAATAGATT
>CAZTII010000011.1:0-41037 GCA_964613305.1 uncultured Erysipelotrichaceae bacterium | reverse complement strand
TAATACGCAAATACTACTTCGGTTGAGCCGGTTTTGATGGTTTTATTCTTTTTTTCCCTTAATTCCATTTCTGCTTGCAATTCAGCCAAATGTTCGCTATTAATCGATTAATTTAAAATGTTTTAAAGCGTGAACAATTCCGTTCTCTAAGACACTTGTTGTTACATAATCTGCAACTTGTTTTACCGTGTCACAGGCATTGTTCATCGCAATGCCACAACCTACTTCTTGTAACATTTCGATGTCATTTAGGCCATCGCCAAAGGCATAAGTGTTGTTTTTATCGATGTTTAAACGGGTATAAACGTAGTGACAAGCACTTCCTTTATTAAAACCTTTTGGATATACATCCATTCTAATGCAGCCAGTATCGTATGCGTTGACGGAATATTTTCCTTCTATGAGTTTAAGACAAGCGTATAATTCTTCTTTCGTATTAAACATAGCACATGTGGAGTCAGCGATGATTTCGCTGTTGTCGTATGTTTCAATCGCGTCCATATGGGTAGAACCAATATAGAGAGTATTGTGTAATTGCATTAGAGGAGAATGATTATATTTGTTGTAATGTGTTTTACGGTGAGCCCAATAATAAGCTGCGTTGTTTTTTTCAAAGTGCGTACTTAAATAATGAATGTCTTCTTGAGTGAATAAATCATTGACCCAATGTTCATTATTAACGACAATTTGATGCCCATCGTTAAAGATGTAGCCGTCAAATGGTATTGATTGTAGACCATTTGGTAAAGATCCTCTTGATGTCGCGATAAACAAAAGATTTCCTTTTGCTTGGCATTGGTGTATCGCACAAATAGTTTCTTGGGAAGGGGTATGCATTTGTTGAGATACATCAATGAGCGTTCCATCAATATCAAAAAATAGTATGTTAGGCATAATCAATTCTCCTGATGATATTTTAACAAGGATGGAATGTGTAATCAACGAATACTTTTAAAATGAATAAAAACTTTATTAATATTTAATTTTTGTTTTAATTGTTGGAAAATAATTTCATTTGTTGATTACGCTTTTTTTGTGTTTTATTTGTTATGTATTTTAAAAAACGGTATAATGATAGCGAGGTGGTTATATGGAGTTTGGTAAGATTATTATTCGTGGTGCTAAAGAAAATAATTTAAAGAATATCGATTTGGATATTCCTCGTAATAAATTAGTAGTAATGACAGGTTTGTCTGGTTCAGGAAAAACGTCATTGGCTTTTGATACTATTTATGCAGAAGGTCAACGACGTTATGTTGAGTCGTTGAGTGCTTACGCTCGTCAGTTTTTAGGTGGAGTGGAGAAACCTAATGTTGAAGTGATTGAAGGATTGTCTCCTTCTATTTCAATTGATCAAAAAACGACGAGTAATAATCCGCGTTCTACCGTTGGAACAGTGACGGAGATATTTGATTATTTGCGTTTGTTGTATGCTCGTATTGGTATTCCAGTGTGTCCTATTCATCATGAACCGATAACATCACAATCGATTTCGAGCATGATTGATCGTATTATGAAGTATCCTGATGGTTGTCGATTGGAAATTTATTCGCCGGTAGTCAAAGATCAAAAAGGCACATTTAAGGATTTTTTTCCTAAGTTGGTAAAAGATGGTTTCACTCGGGTACGTGTTGATGGTACGGTATATTCATTGGATGACGATATTGTGTGTGAAAAGAATAAAAAACATTGTATTGATGTTGTTGTTGATCGTCTTAAAAAGAATTCCGATAGTCGTAGTCGTCTTCATGATTCTTTGGAAGTTGCGCTTAAATTAGCGGATGGCAATGTTCTTGTTAAAATAGATGAGGAAGAATTGTTATTTTCGAGTAATTTTGCGTGTAAATATTGTGGGTTTTCTATTCCTCATTTAGAACCACGTTTATTTTCGTTTAATGCGCCTTTAGGAGCTTGTGAAACGTGTAAGGGGTTAGGTGTTACTCAGGAAGTTGATGTGGATATATTAATTCCTGATGCATCGAAATCAATTCGTAAAAAAGGTATTGTTTATTATAAGAATATTATCGATACGGAAAACATTGAATGGCAACAATTTACTACTCTTTGTTCTTATTATCATATTGATTTAAATAAACCGTTGAATGAATTTAGTGATTTTGAAATGGATATTATTTTAAATGGTTCTAAAGAACCAATTGCGTATACGATTGTATCGAGTAGTGGCAATTCGTATAGTAAGTTTGATTATATTGAAGGGGTTAAGACATTGATTGAACGTCGATTCTTGGAGACGACGAGTATGATGTCCAAAGAATGGTATCAATCCTTTATGATGGAAAGTACGTGTCCTTCATGTCACGGTAGACGTTTAAATGAGGCGGCTTTAAGTGTTTATGTTGGTGATAAGAACATCATTGAGTTTACCGAAATGAGTGTTAAAGAGGCCTTAGTTTGGCTTAATAGCTTAGTGTTGAATGAAAGTGATCGTACTATTGCTGATTTAGTTTTAAAAGAAATTACAAATCGTTGTCAATTTTTAAAAAATGTTGGTTTGGATTATTTAAGTTTAGATCGCTTAGCGTTAACATTGTCTGGTGGTGAAGCGCAACGTATTCGCTTGGCCACTCAAATCGGTTCAAAGTTGACTGGTGTATTGTATGTATTAGATGAGCCATCGATTGGTCTTCATCAACGCGATAATGCAAAATTGATTCATACCTTAAAAGAAATGCGTGATTTAGGTAATTCCTTGATTGTTGTAGAACATGATGAAGAAACGATGATGGAATGTGATTATTTAATTGATATTGGTCCTGGTGCTGGTGTTCATGGTGGTGAAGTTGTAGCGTGTGGGGCGCCACAGGAAGTGATGTTGAATGAAAAGTCGATTACTGGTCAGTATTTAAGTGGGGCAATGAAAATTGAAGTTCCTAGTGTTCGTCGTAGCGGTAATGGTAAAAAATTAGTTGTTAAAGGTGCTTCTGAGAACAATTTGAAAAATATTAATGTAACGATTCCATTAGGTACAATGTGTGTTGTCACAGGTGTTAGTGGTAGTGGGAAGAGTACATTGGTGAATGAAGTTGTTTGTAAAGCAGTTCAACGTGAACTTGGTCGTGTTCGTGTTAAACCTGGTAAATTTAAATCGATTACAGGTTTAAAGGAAATTGATAAAGTGATTGTGATCAGTCAAGATCCAATTGGACGTACACCACGTTCTAATCCAGTAACATATACTGGTGTCTTTGATGATATTCGTGATTTGTTTGCACAAACACCAGATGCTGTGATTCGTGGTTATGATAAAGGTCGTTTTTCTTTTAATGTAAAAGGGGGCCGTTGTGAAGCGTGTCAAGGTGATGGGGTTAAACGTATTTCGATGAATTTCTTGCCGGATGTGTATGTTGCTTGTCAAGAATGTTTAGGGAAACGTTATAATGAAGAAACATTACAAGTTCGCTTTAAAGGTAAAAATATCTTTGAAATATTAGAAATGACTGTGGAAGATGCGATTTTATTCTTTAGTTCAGTGAGTAAAATTCGTGATAAGTTACAGACGTTGTATGATGTTGGGTTAGGATATGTTAAATTAGGTCAATCGAGTACAACATTATCTGGTGGTGAAGCTCAACGCGTGAAATTAGCGAGTGAGTTACAAAAGAAGGCTACTGGTAAAACTATTTTTGTCTTAGATGAGCCAACTACTGGATTACATAGTCATGATGTGAGAAAGTTACTGACAGTATTGAATCGAATCGTAGATAATGGTGATACCGTCTTAATTATTGAACATAATTTGGATGTGATTAAATGCGCTGATTATCTTATTGATTTAGGTCCTGAGGGAGGAGATGGTGGTGGCAGTGTTGTTGTCGCTGGTAGCCCTGAGGAAGTGTGTCAATGTCCAGAAAGTTATACTGGACAGTATTTAAGAAAAATACTTGGAGGAAAAAGTGATGGAAACTGAAGAAAGAGTAATGATACGAGAGTTGGTCGAATATTTTAAACTTGAACAAATTACCGGAGATAAAGCTTCTCTTGATCGCTGGGTTATCGTTCCTGATTTAAATCGACCAGGATTGGAATTGGCGGGATTTTTTAAATTTTCGGAACCGAAACGAATTGTTATTATTGGTGATAAAGAACTTGCGTACATTCGTACGTTGAGTGATGATGTGCAAAGAGAACGCTTTTATAAAATTACCGATGTATTTACGCCAATGATTGTTTTATCGCGTAATCGTGAATGTCCACCAGTGTTAATTGAAGTGGCTAATCAAGTAAACTTTCCAATCTTTAAATCAGCGTCACCAAGTTATCGCTTGATGGTTGAATTTGTTACCTTTTTGGATGAGCGTCTAGCACCAAGTGATAGTTTCCATGGCGTATTAATTAGTGTATTCGGAAAAGGTGTTATGATTACTGGAGAAAGTGGCATGGGTAAAAGTGAAATTGCCCTTGAATTGATTCGTCGTGGTCACGTGTTAGTTGCGGATGATCGTGTGGATATTGCCAAAGTACACAACACATTAGTTGGTCATAGTCCTGAATTATTGAGCGGTATGTTAGAAATTCGTGGTATTGGTATTATCGATGTTGGTAAGATGTTTGGTGCTAGTGCACTACTAGCGAAAGATAATATCGATGTTGTAATTCGACTAGAAAAGTATGATTCTACGGTTTCTTATGCACGTGTTGGTATTGAAGAAGACGAGCATACGACAATTTTAGGAATTGATGTACCTACGATTGTATTGCCAGTAAAAGAAGGACGATCCATGGCAGTATTAGTTGAGTCAGCAGTTACGAATTTCCAATTAAAACAAGCAGGATTTAATAGTGCAAAAGAATTTGAAAAGAGAGTATATGCCCACATTCAAAAACAAAGTGCGGCAAATAAAGAGGAGTAATGATGAGTTTTTTTCCAAATATGAGTACCTTTGTGCAAATCGGTCCATTGGCCATTCGTTGGTATGCTGTACTAATGATGAGTGGTGTAGCGTCAACGGCGTACTTTAGTCATCGTTCTATTAAGAACAATGGCTATCCATCATCAGTATTAGAAGATTTAATCATTAATTGTTTTTTAGTTGGTATTGTGGGAGCTCGCTTATGGTATTGTGTATTTTTTGACTTAGGCTACTATTTAGCGAATCCGATCGACTTTTTAAAAATTTATGAAGGTGGTCTAGCGATTCAAGGCGGATTATTGGCAGGTGGGTTATATGGTTATTATTATTGTAAAAAGAACAATATTAGCTTTTTTAGAATGGCTGATATTATTTTCCCGAATATTTTATTGGGACAAGCAATTGGTCGTTGGGGTAACTTTTTAAATCAAGAGGCTCATGGTGATGTCGTATCACCATCGTATTTTGATCGTTTTCCTACTTTTATTAAAGAAGGAATGCATATTGATGGTTTATATTATGCACCAACTTTTCTTTATGAAAGTGTGTTGAATTTAATCGGCTTCTTTTTAATTAAAGTGTTTATTGAACATATTAACGTGAAGAATAAAACGATGAAACGTGGCGATGGTTTGTATTTATATTTTCTATGGTATGGTTGGTCGCGTTTAATTGTTGAATCAATGCGTACCGATAGCTTAATGTTTATGGGACTACGAATGGCACAAGTTATTTCGGTCATCTTTATAGTTGTTGGATATTTGGGATATGTTGGTGTATTTCGTAAGTTTCAAAAAGAGAATAAACCAGTTATTTTATTTGATTTAGATGGAACTATTTTAGATACAGAACCGGCCATTATTGAAACGTATCGCTATATGTTTAAAAAATATCGTACGGAAGAAGAATTTACTGAACAACTACAGATTGATGTGATTGGTCCACCATTAATTGATATGTTTCCTACGTTATTTCCAGGTCATGATGTTGAAGAATTAATTAAGGAGTATCGCGTAGAGAACTTTCGTCTACATGAAACTTTGGTAAAACCAATCGATGGTGCTATTGAAGTGTTAGAACAGTTAAAAAAAGATGGTTATCATATGGGTGTTGTTTCGGCGAAAAAGAAAGATGGTGTACTTTTTGGTTTAGAACAATGGGATATGGTAAAGTATTTTGATTCAATAATTGGCCAAGACTGTATTGAACATCCTAAACCGGCACCAGATGGTATTTTAAAGGCATGTCAAGAAATTGGCTTAGGTCATGATGATTGTATTTATGTTGGCGATAGCGCTAATGATATAAAGGCAGCTCATGCATGTAACGCTTATAGTATTGGTTTTGTTTTTAATAAAGATCGTGAAGTGATGCTTATTGAAACAAAACCGAATAATGTTATTACTGATTTAAGAGAAATACTAGAAATAGTGAAGGAGAAGAAATCATGGACAAGATATATGATGTAATTATTGTGGGAAGTGGACCTGCGGGAATGACGGCGGCATTGTACGGTTCTCGTGCTGGATTATCATGTGCATTAATTGAATCAAATGCACCTGGTGGAAAACTGATTAAAACGTTTGAAATATCCAATTATCCAAGCGTAAAAGAAAGTTCAGGAGTTGAGTTAGCAATGTCAATGTTTGATCATTCAACAAGCTTCGGTGCTGAATTTGTTTCTGGAGAAGTTGTGGATATTATCGATGGTGATGTTAAGAAAGTAACATTGGATGATGGTTCGATTGTATCGGGATTAAGCGTTATTATTGCGACAGGTACAAAAGAACGTTTAATGAACATTCCGAATGAAAAAGAATTAACAGGAAAAGGGGTATCCTATTGTGCTGTATGCGATGGTGCTTTCTTTAAGGATAAAGTGGTAACGGTCATTGGTGGAGGGAATAGTGCACTAGAAGAATCATTGTATTTAGCGCAATTTGCTTCGCAAGTAAACATTGTGATTCGTCGTGATGTATTTAGAGCAGAACCAATTATTCAAGACCGCATTGAAAAAGAAAGTAAGATTAACGTTATTAAAAAACATGTTCCAAAAGCTATTGTTGAAAAAGATGGAAAAGTTGGAGCAATTGTATTAGAAAATGTCGATACGAAAGAAACCATGGAAATCGATACAGCAGCTGTATTCCCTTATATTGGCTTAGATCCAATTACTGATTTTGCGAAAAAATTAGGTATTTGTAATGAACAAGGATACATTGTAGTAAACGAACACATGGAAACGTCAGTGAAGGGTATTTATGGTGTTGGTGATTGTCGTGTTACGGTGTTACGTCAAGTAATTACGGCATGTAGTGATGGAGCTATTGCGGCTCAACGTATTTTTCATCAGTTAAAAGGATAGCGGACAAATGTCCGCTTTTTGCTTGAAAAAAATTGTATATTTTTAACAAAAGAATCAATTAAATATGATAAAATAACAATAGATAGGTGGTGGTTGTATGAGTAAAAAATGGTTGATATTTTTACTTTGTTTCGGTTTATGTTTTATCGGCATTAAAGCAGAAGATAATTATAGTTTAGGGAAAATCATTGGATACAAAGATAGTCAAAACATTGATGCTTATATCCAATCACACCCCGAAGTATTAACGGCGATGAAAACTAAAAACTGGCTGTTTTTACATGCGTCGGTTGGTCGTAATACGTTGGATGGGATGAATAGTATTTTTAATGAACAATATCCTACGATTGTACAAATTCCTTCTGATCATGAAGCGGCGTTTGTAAATAGTGCTTCCGGCGGTAAGTTTTATGAAATGGACCGCGGCAATCCAGGTTTTGAAATGAAACTACAGTATCAAAAAAATAGTACTCAATTATGGAATGGACATCTTAATTTTATTATTAGTAAGATGTGTTATATCGATATTAATGGTTGGCTTTCTGATGGTGAGGTGAATGCTACAACAGTTGCGACTGCCAAACAATTAGCGCAAGATTATATTAATGTAACGAAGGATCTGTCTAGTCAATATCCTACTGTAACGCAAATATATACTACGATGCCACTGGAAATCGATGGTTCTTTATCTCGTTTTGGTATTTTGCGTTATGCATATAATAAAGTGATTCGTGATCATTGTAGAACGAATAACTTGCCTTTATTTGATATTGCGGATATTGAAAGTAAATCAACGGTACAGAATGTTAATTATAATGGTACTTTGTATCAAACCGAATTTTTAAATAGTTCGTTTGCGAGTGATTCTTGGGGTCATTTAAATGATGCCGGACAACAGGCGGCTGCTAGAGGAATGAAGGCGTTAATGGCTTCGACATCAATGGCTAGTCCAGTGGCTTCAACTCTTTCTTTTGATTCAAGTGGAAAAGAGGTGTTAATAGAAACTAATGCGGTACAAGTGCCGTATCGTTTAGTGGGAAATGTTCCTTTTTCGGATGTGTCCTTTACTATCTCTCCATTGACGGATAAGATTACAATTAATCCTGCGGCGATTGTTGTTGCGGCTGATGCTGTAAAACAAAAGTATACCATTACTGTTTCTAAAAATAATTCTACGATAAGCTCAACGTTGACTTTAAACGTAAAAAGTAAACTGGGTGATGCCAATGATGATGGTGAAATTACAGTAGACGATATTGTTACTATTGCTTATGATATTTTGGGTATACATTCTTTGGCAGGACGTCAATTTTCGTTTGCGGATGTATCAAAAGATGGTGCAATTACGGTTACGGATATTTATTTGATTCAACAACATGTTTTGGAAGTAATTTCGATTCAATAGGAATTACTTCTTTTTTTTAGTAGATTGTCCATTAAAAAAAGCAATTGTAAGCGCTACGCGAAAAATAGTGTTTGCATAGGTGCTTGAAGTAAGTGTATATTATATGCAAGACTATTTATAGGAGGCCTTATGACAAGTGTACACTATCCATCACTCCCCCTACCATTAGTGGAAAATGATGCGGAATTATCGAAGTTAATTGAGAATACTGAATTGTTAAATACATTGTTTTCGATGATGATTAAATCGTATGAAGGTGAAGAGTTATTTCAATGCATGAAACAGCTACAAGAAACATTATCGACGTATTGTTTTTCTGACCATGTTGATGGTGCAGAGTCGTTGTTGAAGTTGTGTCAATCGTTAAGTGATGACGAAGCGTATAAGGCGGTTCGTAGTTTTACGCTGTTGTCGTTGTTGGCGAATATTGCGGAAGATGTGTATCAAACTAGTGTTGAAAAAAAGGAGCACGGACAACGTCGTTTAAAACCAGGAACTATTGAACATTCGTTAGAAAAATTGAAAAAGGCGAATTATAGTAAAGAAGAGATTAAGAATAAATTGTTGCAGTTGGATGTTGTTCCAGTATTGACAGCTCATCCAACGCAAGTACAACGTCAAAGCACTCTTGGTTTAATTCGTAAGATTACAAAAGAGTTGATTAGCTACAATGAAGCGATTGTGACGTATAGTGATACTTCTGAATCGATTGATGAAATTCGTAAGATTATTGAAATTTTATGGCAAACACAAATGCTTCGTAGTACTAAGTTGAAAGTTCATAATGAAATTTCAAATGCGATGATTTATTATGATATTTGTTTTTTTGAAGAGATTCCTTCCCTCATTGCGAAGTTACAAGATTTATTGCGTAAGGAAGGTATTGCGGAAGAGGATATTAGCGCTATGTTACCACTTCATATGGGAATGTGGATTGGTGGTGACCGTGATGGTAATCCGTTTGTGACAGTTGATACGCTTGAATCAGTGGCGCAATCCCAAGCTTCTAAGTTGTTTGATTACTATTTATCACAATTGACTATTTTATATCGTGATTATTCATTATCGAGTAGGCATGTTAGTGTGAGTGATGAATTATTGCGTTTAGCGAGTGAAGCGACACCAATTTCTGCACATCGTTTGGATGAACCTTATCGTAATGCGATTACGCGAATTAAAGATAAATTATTGAATACGGCATATGTATTATTAGAGGAAACGAGCGAATTGCCTCTTCGTCGTAGTGGAGCGGATGGTACGCCGTATCGTTATCCTGAAGAATTTACAAATGATTTAATCGTTATTCAATCATCACTGTTGTCGAATAATTCTCCTTATTTAGTGCGTGGAGGGTTACGCAAGCTAATTATCGCTTCGAAAGTATTTGGCTTTCATTTGGCTTCAATTGACGTGCGTCAAGATTCAAGTGTTCATGAAAAATGTGTTGCGGAATTATTAAGTAGCGCACACATTCATCGTTCTTATATGGAATTAAATGAAGAGGATAAAGTGGCATTGTTGCTTCAACAATTACAATGTGATCCACGTACTTTAAGTGATCATACGATTGAACAATCGGAATTATTACAGAAGGAACTGGCGATTTTTCATAAAATAAAATCGTTACGTCAGCGATTTGGTAATAATTGTATTCAACAAAACTTAATTTCTCATGCGACGAGTGTTTCTGATATGTTAGAAGTTGCGGTGTTATTTAAAGAAGTTGGTTTAGCGAAAGCGAATGATGATGCTTTTTTAGCGATTGAAATTGTTCCGTTGTTTGAAACGATTGAAGATTTGCGTTTAGCTCCAGAAACAATGGCTAAATGGTTTGAATTGCCACTTGTTGATACGTGGTTAAATCGTCGTGGTCGTCAACAGGAAATAATGCTTGGTTATTCTGATAGTAATAAAGATGGTGGTTATTTATCTTCTAACTGGGAATTGTATAAAGCACAAAAAGAACTTTGTGCTATTGGTGAACAGTATAATGTGAAAATTACGTTCTTTCATGGTCGTGGTGGTACGGTTGGTCGAGGTGGTGGACCTAGTTATGATGCAATTATCGCTCAACCTGAAAGTAGTTTATCGGGTAGAATTCGTTTAACTGAACAAGGTGAAGTTATCGGTGCGAAGTATTCTAATCCAGAAGTTGGATTTAAGAACTTACAAACATTAGTTGCGGCAAGTTTAGAGTTATCAGCTGGTAGTAATACGGTGAATGATTGGTCAACATATGAAACAATTATGAGTGATATTTCTGAAGATAGCTATGGTATTTATCGTCATTTAGTGTATGAGACAGAAGGATTTAATGATTATTTCTTTGAATCGACACCAGTGAACGAAATTAGTAGTTTAAATATTGGCTCTCGTCCTTCAAGCCGTAAGAAAGTAAGTGAAATTGAAAGTTTACGTGCGATTCCTTGGGTTTTTTCTTGGTCTCAGACACGAGTTATGTTACCGGGATGGTATGGCGTTGGTAGTGCTTTTAATCGCTGGATTGAGAAACATGATTTAAGCATTTTACAAGAAATGTATCAAAAGTGGCCATTTTTCAAGAGTTTGATTTCGAATGTTGACATGGTGTTGTCGAAAACTGATATGGAAATTGCTCATAATTATTCGTTGCTTGTAAGTGATCAAGAAGTTGCGACGAAGGTGTTTGGACTTATTTTAACGGAATGGAAATTAACGATTGAAAGTATTAAAAAAATTACGCAAACGGACCAATTGTTGGCGGATAATGCTTTCTTGGCTCAAAGTTTAAGGAATCGTTTGCCTTATTTTAATACGATGAATTATATTCAAGTGGAATTGTTAAAACGTGCTCGTTTAGGAAATGAATCGGAAGAAGTGAAGAAAGCGATTCATATTTCAATTAATGGTTTAGCAACTGGTTTACGTAATAGTGGTTAGAAACTCTTTTAGAAGGGTTTCTTTTTTTATATTGACAAGGACTATAGTAGATAATATAATACATATGAACAGATGTTCATATGAGGTGATGTATGAAGGCGAATACAGAGAGTTGTAGTAGTAACAACTGTGCATGTTCTAAGGTTAAACTTCCTGGAATTTATGGAAGTGTTGTAAAACAACAGGAAGAGATAAAACATGTCGGTTTGTATAAGTATCGAATTAACGGTTTGGATTGTGCTACTTGTGGTAAAAAGATTGAAAAAGCACTTTCTCAGTTACCTGAATTAAGCGATGTTTCGATTGATTTTATGAAACTTCAATTAACGTTTAATACGAAGAGTAAGGATATTAAAATAGTTGAAAAACACATTAATCAGGTGATGGATAAAGTAGAAAGTGGTGTTTCACTAGCCATCAACGAAACAAAAGAAAGTCATCAGCCAATGAATATGTTGTTGGTGGGTGGTTTTATATTGTATTGCAGTAGTTTTTTAGTGGAAACAACATCAATGATGTATGTTGTCGCAATGTTACTTTCTTATGCTTTATTAGGATATGATATTATTAAAAAAGCATTGAGTAATGTTTTAAAAGGAAAATTGTTTGATGAGAATTTTTTAATGGCGATTGCGACTGTTGCGGCAATGTTGTTGAATGATTATCGTGAAGCGGTGTCGGTGTTATTGTTTTATCAGGTAGGTGAATGGTTTCAAGATAGAGCAGTTGAAAAGAGTCGTGAGTCGATTAGTAGTTTAATGGATATACGCCCTGATATAGCCCATGTACTTCATGGTAAGAATATTGTTGATAAACGCGTTGAAGATGTTGTGTTGAATGATATGATTCAAGTAAAACCGGGAGAAAGAATTCCGATGGATGGGATTGTAGTATCTGGTGTTAGTAGTTTAGATGTTTCAAGTTTAACTGGAGAAAGCATGGAACAAGAAGTAGTTGAAAATAGTAGTGTTATGAGTGGTAGTGTTAATAAGCAAGGTCTTTTAACGATTAGAGTTACATCATTATTTAAAGATAGTACGGTAAGTAAAATATTACAATTGGTGGAACATAGTGAAAGTAGTAAGGCCAAACCAGAAAAATTTATTACGAAGTTTGCTGAAGTGTATACTCCAATTGTCATTGCTTTAGCAACCTTTACAGCGATTTTCTTGCCTTTGATGGATAAAAGTGTCACCTATAGCGATTCCCTTTATCGTGCGGCTACCTTTTTAGTATTATCGTGTCCTTGTGCTCTTGTTATTAGTATTCCATTGGCATTTTTTGCTGGAATTGGTGGATTGAGTAAAAACGGTATTTTAGTAAAAGGAAGTACTGTGATAGAGGCTTGTAGCAAAATAAATCACGTTGTGTTTGATAAAACAGGAACGATTACCGAAGGTGTTTTTGAGGTTGTGAATAGTATTGGTGATATTGATGGATTGTTTTTAGCTGCTTTGGCAGAAAGTTCATCAACGCATCCAATTGCACGTTCTATTTGTTTAGCGTATGGAAAAGATGTTCCGTTACATCAAGTTACTCGTGTTGAAGAAATGGCTGGTTTTGGGATTAAAATCGATTATTTAGGTGATTCAATCCTTGTTGGAAGTTATAAATTGATGGAAAAGAACAATATAAAAAATTGTGTTAAATACAATGGTAATTGTGTTTATGTCGCTAAAAATAAGGAATGGATGACAACCATCGTTTTAGAAGATAAGATTAAACAAGAAGCATTGAAGACAATGAAGGATATTCGATCGTTGTCAGTGGATTCTATTACATTATTAACTGGTGATATGAAAGATAATGCGATGTTGGTAGGTGAACATATTGGTGTAGATTCGGTGATTAGTGATTGTTTACCACATGAAAAAGTAGCATATGTTCAATCATTAAAAGAAAAGGGTATTGTTAGTTTTATCGGTGATGGAATTAATGATGCACCTGTATTATCGATGGCTGATGTTGGTTTTTCAATGGGTTTAAAAGGTAGTGATGCTGCAATTGAAGCAAGTGATATTGTTATTATGGATGATGATATTAGTAAGGTGTATGTTGCTTTAAAACGCAGTAAAAAGATAATGATGATTGTGATGGAAAATATTGTGTTTTCTATAGCGATTAAAGTGATTGTGATGGCTTTAGGTTTCTTTGGATACGCTAGTATGTGGTTGGCAATTTTTGCGGATGTCGGTGTTGCGATATTAGCAATTCTTAATTCCATCCGTTTAATAAAGAAATAGGAAATTTTCCTATTTTTTTAAATTATTTCAGAAATAAGTGTGATTGATAGTATTAATAAATGTGGCTTAAGTAGAAATAATATTGTATAAATGATAAAATTGAACATATCAATGGGGGATTTATGATGCAAATAGCTCTTACAAAGAAACTTGTTGATGCGATGAAGATTGAAGTAGGTAAAATTAATGAGGAGATGGATCCTATTTATTGTTGGACAGCGAGTTGGTCAAAGGTATGGAGTAATAGTCGAAGTGGTGATATGTTAGTGCTTGTTAATCATGCGACAAGAGTTTGTGTTGTAATCTATGAAATTAAACGGAAAGATTTAAAAAATGTCGAAAATTTGATGTTGAATGCGATTAAAAATACGCTGATGAGTATGCAATTGAGTCCTGAAATTATTGAGTATTATTTTAAAGAAGCAGGAAAAGTACAATTTGTTTCTAACAATAATAAAAAAGCTACTGCTTGGGTAAATTTTGCTGCATCTAGAACTTCATTTTATGTTGCTAGATTTTATGCAGGTTATGATAAGGTTTTTAATGATTTAGTTGGGCGCCCAGTAAATGAAAGTTATGTTAATATGTCTAATAAATCTAAAGAAAGTTTTAAACCAAAAGATAAGATGTTTGATGAACTTGAAAAAAAGAGGACATTAATGCCAAAATATAAATATAAAGCGTTTGAACTAAGTATTAGTCTTGATTTAGAAATATATAAGTCAACTCGTAAATTAATCGTACCTGCTAATATTCGACTAGATAGGTTTCATCGTATACTTCAGGAAGTTTATGGTTGGCAGGATTATCATCTGTATGATTTTAGGATATATGAGGGAAGTCAGTTATTAGATACTTTAATCGCAAATGAATTTGATGATAATTGTGGTTTTACATTTATTGGAGATAGTAAATTATCTGATTATCTAACAGTAGATCGAACAATTGTCTATACTTACGATATGGGAGATGGATGGGAGCATGAGATTAGAATGGTCAGTGTACATGACGATTATAATGAGAAATCCCCATATCTTTTAGAAGCTTCTGGTCAAACTCCGTCAGAGGATGTTGGTGGTTTTATTAAGTTTAGAAATGCCATTTTGAATCCTCGTGATCCAGAACATGAAGTAGCGAAGAGATGGTCTCATTTTTGGAATCCTGAATTAGAAGGCTTTAAAAAGCACCCGCAAATATTAGGTGAGTTTTATCTTTAATAAAATATAGTAAATGAAATTTTAGTTTAATTCGTTTAATAATAACTGCAGAACATAAAATATTTCATGTCGATTTGTTAAACAGAATTTAAAGTCGGAGATAAAAAATGAAAAATTCTTATACGATTATTGATGAAAAAACATGGCCAAGAGCCATGCATTGTATGATTTTTAGAAATAGTGTTGAACCAAATTTTTGTGTGACATTTGACGTGGATGTGACTAATTTTAGAAATAAGGTGAAAAAACTTAATCTTTCTTTTACATTGGCGATGGTTTATGCGGTTTGTACATGTGCAAATGAGATTGAACAATTTCGTTATCGTTTTGTGGATGGCAATATTGTGTTGTTTGATACGATTGATACCTCATTTACGTATCTTAATAAAGAAACAGAATTGTTTAAGGTTGTGACTGTACCACTTATTGATTCATTAGAGGAATATTGCTTATTGGCTTTTAATACAGCTGAATCACAAAAAGACTATTTTAAAGGTCCTCTTGGAAAAGATGTATTTCAATGTTCAGCTATACCGTGGATACCATATAAGCATATTTCTCATACGATTTCAGGTCAAAAGGATAATGCAACTCCTTTATTTGATTGGGGGAAATATGTTGAAAGAGATGGGAAGATAATAATGCCATTGTCTGTTCAAGCACATCACTCCTTTGTGGATGGAATACATGTTGGAAGATTTTATGAGGCGCTACAAAAGTTTTTAGCTTGTTAAATCGGACCAACTTAGTTTAATAATTTTAGATAGGTTGTCAACAGAAAGCTCTACTTGATAACCTATTTTTCCACCACTAAAAATGATAGTTTGATGGTTTTTAGCACTTTCATCCACAACTGTTGTGAAGTATTTTTTCATGCCAATTGGGGAACATCCACCATGCACATAACCTGTTAGAGGCAGTAATTGCGCTAATGGAATTAACTCGATGGATTTTTCGTTGACGCTTTTTGCTGCTTTTTTTAAATCGAGTTCTTTTGTTACCGGTATGACAAAGACATATGATTGATTGCTTTTGCCTTTACAAACTAATGTTTTAAACACAGTAGAAGGATCTTCATTTAAAACCGTCGCAACCTCAATACCACTAATTGCGGAAGTATCACCATAATAATGGGTTTTGTAGTCTATTTTCTTTTGTTCAATAATACGCATTACATTTGTTTTTTCTATCATAAAACTATCCTTTCAATCCTTGTAAGTATTAAGTTTATCGCTTCAATCTATAATTATCAAGATAAGTTGAACTTTTTTATTAAAGAATTATGGTGTAAAAATATTAGCTTTTTTTGTAATATTATAGTTTTTAATATTGTAATATAGTATAATTATATTGTTGTTATAAAATAGGAAGGAAAGAAAATGACTGAAAATTCTAAAAATAAGATATCTTTTATCGATAAAATGCTCGATATCACTACCAATAAACTTGCATTATTAATTGTTTCAGTCGCAGTTATAGAAAATTTATTCACTTTTTCAATATATTGTATCCTTGGAATAAAACCAATGATTCTTATAACATTTTTAGGTGCTTTATCGTTTTTATGGTGTGCATTTAGCTTGCGGTATAAATCATTATCGTTAGTATATATCGTTATTTTAATATATACCTTAGTTTCAGTATCTGTTTCGGTCTTATTAACTGAATGGGGATTTGGATTTCAAAATTATTTATTTACTACAGTTCCACTTTGTTTTGCGATTGTGTATCAAGAACATAATTTTAGAACAGTTTTAAAATATAGTTTGTTTACAGCTTTAATCATCAGTGTTTTGTATGTTGGCTTGCATGAAGCGTCCGCGTATATCATGCCATTTACAGGCTCAAGTCCTTTATTCATCACAATTGTTAATTCCATCAATGCATTATTTGTTATTGCGCTTAATTATGTTGTATTGTATCGCTTAATTGTTGATTTATATCGTGATAATAAGTCATTGAATGAAGCGAATAGTCGTCTTAATTTTGTTGCGGAAAGAGATTTCTTAACTGGACTTTATAATCGTCGTTTTGCAGAAAAACTTATCAAAAATATTAATAAGGAAGGATTATCGTATTATTTAATCCTTTGTGATATTGATTTTTTTAAAAAAATCAATGATTCCTATGGTCATTTTTTAGGTGATAAAGTGTTAGAATATGTTGCTAAAGTTATTACTTGTAATTTAGATGTGTTGGATTTTGCGGTTCGATGGGGTGGAGAAGAGTTTCTTTTAATTATCAAAACGGGTAATGAAGAAGTTGTCGTTGGTGTTATTGAAAGAATTATTGAACAACTAAGCGAAAAACCATTTACTGAAGGGGATAATGTTCTTGATGTGACAATTACGGCAGGTATTTCAAGATATAATCCTTCAATTGATCGCATAGAAGATGCGATTAAGATTGCGGATAATCGGTTATATATAGGTAAAAATTCAGGAAGAAATAAATACGTTCTTGAAGGATAATATAAAAGTCGTATGGAAATTATACGATTTTTTTTATTAAAAATATTGTTTCGATATAATTCAATATTATATTGTCATTATAAATAATAATATGATAAACTAATAATAACAAAGTACATTGTTTGATTGTAATGAAAGGTAGAATATTTTACTATTTTATCACTAAATAATGTCAAAAGGTACTTAAAGAGGATTGCTATGAAAATATTAGAGACCTTTTCTAACATTATTAAAACTGATGATGAAATTCAAAACTCATTCCAATGTTATTTAAAGCTAATTATTTATGGCCTTTTATGGATTGTTTTCTATTTGGTGTTTTTTATATTGGTTGATAAGCTTTATTTGGCTATCTTTGGTGTTGTTGGTATTTTTCTCTGTCTAATTTTAAGTTTTTTGGGCAGTAAATTATATAAAGTGTTTGTTTATTTAATGCATGTGTTTGTAATGTTGTATGCATATTTGGCAGTGACCGCTTTAGGATGGTGTTGTGGATTACAATATTATATTTTCGCATTAGTGGCTCTTGGTTTTTTTAACCCATTTAGTAATCGTATTATTATGGATTTATTAAATGCGTCTGAATTAGTTTTATTTATCTTTTTAGGTCTTACGGCGAATAAAAACTGTATGTTATCACCAACTTATCTTAATTTATTTCATATTTCATCCATTGTTGGATCAACAAGTATTATCATTTATGCGATTAAAATGTCTGGTATTTCTAATTCGTTGCTAGTTCAACAGCTGAATCATCAAAGTTCGACATTGTTGTCTTTAGCGAATCAAGATGGCTTAACGGGTCTACATAATCGCCGTTCCATGCAGGTAATATTAGAAACAGCGTGGCGAAATTCGATAAAAACATCACAACCTTTTTATGTAGTGATGTGTGATATGGATAATTTAAAGTTGGTGAATGATCGAATGGGTCATGATTGTGGTGATTTGTTTCTTAAAATATTTTCTAGTATTCTATATAATAATTTTAGTGATGTTGGTACTGTTTCAAGATGGGGTGGCGATGAATTTGTCATCGTTGTACATCCAACGTGTCAAAAAGAACAGTTATTTATGATTGTTGATCGAGTGGTGTCTGAATTAAAAGCAGTGGATTATAAGAAATTTTCAATGGAGCATTCCTTAACCGTGACTATGGGTGTTGTTTCTTCTCGTTACAAACAATCGATTGGTTCTTTGATTTTAGCGGCTGATGATTGTTTGTATAAAGGTAAAAAACAAGGAAGAAATTGTGTTGTGATGGAGGATATGAATCATGGATAATACTAAGCGTTTAACTGAAACGTATGGTGAACCGGATGATGGCTTTTATACTATTTATATCGCGGTTGTAAAATTAGCGATTCTTTTCTATGCGATATATTGTTCGATTTATTTTTATTTTAAAGAAGAAATCATGACATATATATGTTTTATTAGTTTTGTTGCGAATGTTGCGATGTTTCATATGAAAAAGAAGTATTATCCTTATTTTATCCTTATTGAACATATTTTAGTATGTGTTCTTTCCTATTTTGCGATGGTTCGATTAGGATGGAATAGTGGTGTTCAGTATTTATTGTTGATGGCTGTTTCCTTAGGTTTCTTTTCGCCTTTTAAAAATACGTTTAGTATTGTGATTGTTAATGTTTTTGAATCGTTATTGCTTGTGTATTTATTTGTTAATTTTTATAATAAACCAATTCAATTAAGTCCTTCCGTAGCTTTCATTATTCCATATATTCATACTCTTTCTTCATTTACCTGCTTATTGTGTGTTATTGTAGGTACCCGATTAAGTGATGTGTCGTATGCGTTTAAAAATCTAAAAATGAATGATGAAAATAAACGATTATTTGCCTTAGCGAATCAAGATGGCTTAACGAGGTTGTATAACCGTCGCTTTATGGAACAATTGATAGAAGAAGTTTGGCAAAATAATTCTGAGAATAAAGGAAAGTTTTGGCTTGTTTTATGTGACATTGATTATTTTAAAGAAATCAATGATTATGCTGGACATGATGCTGGTGATAATACGTTGATTGCGATTGCGAATACCTTAACAACAATGTTTAAGCGGAATAGTTATATTTCACGTTGGGGCGGCGATGAGTTTATGATTTTAATAAACGATGAAGTAGATAGAAATACTTTAAAAGCAATGTTAAATCAATTGTTATTGGCTGTTTACGATATTGATTATGATAAGTTACAGTTGCGTGTTCCTATTTCATTGACGATTGGTGCTGCTTATACTGTAGGAAAATCGTCGATTCGACATTTAATTGATACTACAGATAAACTGCTTTATGAAGGAAAAGAAAAAGGTAGAAATGTTGTTGTTATTGAAGAAAAGTGATGTGACTAAGTCACATCATTTTTAGTTGATTAATCTTTCACAAGTATTTATACTAAGTATGTCACGAACTTGTGATTATAATAACTTATAAAGTGATAGAAAAGATGAACTTTTCAAAGGAGAAAATGTGAGTAAGAAAATAGTTGTAGTTGGTGGAGTAGCAGGTGGTGCTACTGCAATCGCAAGATTGAGAAGATTGGACGAAAATGCCCAAATTATTTTATTTGAAAAAGGAGAATATGTTTCTTTTGCCAATTGTGGTTTACCTTATTACATTGGTAATGTGATTAAAGATCGTGATGCATTGTTTGTATCTGATATTGCTTCGATTAGATCAAAATACAATATTGATATTAGAAATTTTTCAGAAGTAATTAAAATTGATAAAGAAAATAAAAAAGTTGTTGTAAAAGAAAAAGATGGCAGAACTTATGAGGAATCGTATGATACGTTGTTGCTGTCGACAGGTTCGACACCATTTGTTCCTGAATCAATCGGTAAAGGGCATTCTAATGTATTTACGTTATGGAACGTTCATGATACCGATGCTATTTATTCTTTTATCCATGATAATAAACCTAAGAATGCGGTGATTGCTGGTGGAGGTTTTATTGGGCTTGAAATGGCGGAGAATTTACACGATCGTGGTATTCATGTGACGATTGTTGAATTTGCGAATCAAGTGATGGCACCACTTGATAAAGATATGGCCAAGATTGCAGAAAATCATATTGTTAATAAACATGTTGCATTAAAGCTTGGTGTTGGTGTAGAAAAGATTGTTAATAACGGTAAAACAGTTGTGTTGACAGATGGTACAACAATTGAAACTGATATGACATTGTTGTCAATTGGTGTTCGCCCAAATACAGGTATTGTGAAAGACGCCGATATTGCGGTGAACGCAAGAGGTGGTGTTATTGTTGATGAATTGATGAAGACAAGTGATCCATCGATTTATGCTATCGGTGATATGATTGAAGTTGTTAATAAGGTTTCTGGCAATAAAACAATGATTCCATTAGCGGGTCCTGCTAATAAACAAGGACGTGCTGTTGCTGCTAATATTTTGGGTCTCAAAGAAGAAAAATATGAAGGAAGCATTGGTACAAGTGTTGCCAAAGTATTTGATTTAACGGTTGCGGCGACTGGTGAAAATGAAAAGGCATTGAAAGCTCGTGGATTAGAAATGCATAAGGATTATAGTTATGCTTTAATTCATCCAATGTCTCATGCTGGATATTATCCAGGAGCTACACCAATGACTGTTAAAATGTTATTTTCATTAGAAGATGGTCGTGTTTTAGGTGGTCAAATTGTTGGTTATGAAGGAGTTGATAAGCGCATTGATACAATTGCGACAACAATTCATTTTAAAGGAACAATTTATGACTTAACAGAACTTGAATTGGCGTATGCGCCACCATATTCTAGTGCTAAAGATCCAGTGAATATGGCTGGATATATGGCCACAAATATTTTTGAAAAATTAACGGATGTACTTTCGTATGAAGAATATCTTGAAAATAAAAATGAGTATGTTTTAATTGATGTTCGTGAAGTGGTTGAATGTAATCAAGGAATGGTTGAAAATGCGGTTAATATACCATTATCAACATTACGAAACAAACTTGATGTTTTCATGAAAGATAAAAAATATGTTGTGTATTGTGCTGTTGGCTTACGCGGATATTTAGCAGAAAGAATTTTGAAATCAAATGGCTTTGATGTAAAAAACATGATGGGTGGATATCGTAGTGTGATGGAGTATGACACTAAAATTAGTGAACAACATAGAGAAGTTGATGTTGATCAAGATAAATTACCTACTGAAAGCTATGAAGAAATGTCATTGGATGTGTGTGGTCTAAGTTGCCCAGGACCGATTGTATCAGTGGCTAAAAAAATAAATGAAATGGCTTCTGGAGATGTGTTAAAAGTTAGTGCTACAGATCCTGGCTTTATTCGTGATATTGATAGTTGGTGTAAGAACACTGGTAATACGCTTCTTTCTAAAGAAGAAGGAAAAGGAATATTTAGCGCTGTTATTCGAAAAGGAAATATAATTCCAGTTAAAAAAGAACAAAACATGGCTAAAGAGAAAACAATGATTATTTTTGATGGTGATTTGGATAAAGCACTTGCCGCCTTTATTATTGCCAATGGTAGTGTAGCTATGGGTAATAAAGTGAATATGTTCTTTACGTTCTGGGGATTAAATATACTTAGAAAAAAAGAAAAAGTTGCTGTAAAGAAAGATTTAATTGGTACAATGTTTGGAATGATGATGCCAAAAGGTGCATCGAAACTAGCTTTATCGAAGATGAATTTTGGTGGTATGGGTTCAGCAATGATGAAAAATGTCATGAAGTCAAAAGGAATTTCATCGTTAGAGGAACTTATTGAACAAGCACAACAAGCGGGTGTTAAATTAGTTGCTTGTCAAATGTCGATGGATGTAATGGGAATTACAAAAGAAGAATTGATTGATGGCGTTGAAATTGGTGGTGTTGCGACAATGCTCAATGACAACGATAATTCAAACATGAATTTATTTATTTAATAAAAAAACATATGTGACGTATCGCTTATGTTGCAGAATTCTATTTAATTGTATACGGTGAAATTTTATCTTGATTTAAACCGCTACATTGTTGCATCATTGAGGTGCGTGGATTGAAATAAGTACATTTTAATTGAGAAAAAGAAGATTGTACCCTAAGGTGCAATCTTCTTTTTACTGGATAATTATTCTTCCTTCAATATCGCCATCTAATAATAAGTGTTCGGTTAAAAATTCATCGAGAATGTTGATGCATGATGTAGAAATTACTTTTGGGATGAATAGTTGTTTTACTTCATCAAACGTTAAGCCTAGATTTTTTTCTAGATTGCTGTAATGGAAGTTTTGAATGCCAATAGTATATAATCGATTATCATCGATATCTTCATCGTGTAAGGTAATAGAAATAAAGGTTCGATTATTTTTATCGTAGATTATTTTAAAACCTTTGGAGTATTGATAAAATTCAGTTGTTCCTAAAAAAGCATCATCTCTAAATAAGAAGGTAAGCATTTTTTTAATGAGAGTTCCGTTGAGTTTCATCATATAGATGCCATCGTCATATGGAAATGTTTCACTTAAGGAGCCATATTGAACAATTGGTCCAAGTTCAGTATTTCGTATACTTCCTGATCCTAACATCATTAAATCGACATTGAGACTTTGTTGAAAAATATCTGCGAATAAATTACCTAAGGCGGTTTCTTGATTGCGTTTTGGATGAGTTAATTGTTTTTTAAAACGAGTGATTAGACGACTATATTTTTGGTCGGTAATCGTTTGTATTCGTTGATTAAATGTTCTAATACTTCATCTTTTGGACAATTTTCATCATTGATTTCGATAGTTTTCCAATTATATGTTGCGATGCAATTTTTTGTTGTATCAATCATTATATCAAATCGTCCGATTTGATTTGTTCCCATTCCAGCTTGAACAATCGCTACATTATTGATAAAAGTTGGTTTTTCTAAAATAGTATGGGAGTGACCACCTACAATAACATCAACGCCTAAATCAGGATTTAATAGGGACGCTAGTTTTTTATCTTCTTCGTAACCGATGTGGGTGAGCAATACAGTGAAATCGATATCGACATCTTTATATGAATTGCATATTTTTTCTACTGCAATTGCTGCTTCTTCTGTATCGATGAATGTTCCTACTAAGGAGTCCATTTTTGTTTGTTTTAATACTGCTTCCGTGATAATACCGATGAATAATATTTTCATGCCATCGATTTCAAAGATGTGATATGGTTTAAATAATCGTGATTTGTTTGTTTTAATGTATAGATTGGCATTGATAATCGGAAATTTTGCACATTTTTCTATAAATAATAGATGAGAAACACCATAGTCGAATTCATGATTTCCTACAGTTACAATATCTGGTGCTAATAAATTCATGAGTTCAATTGTTGAAATTCCTTTGTATTCAGCATCGATAATAGAACCTCTAAACATATCACCGGCAATACAATATAAGACGTTTTTTTCTTCGTGGCGAACTTTACTTACGTATCCAGAAAGAAGGGAAACGCCACCGATGAGTTTTTGGTCAACTTCTTCAGCAAGGAAGTCTCCGTGCATATCGTTGGAGTGTAGTAACGTTAGTTTTTTCATTCTTTTCCTCGTTAAGGTAAAATTGTTATTCTACCTTCAACATCACTTTCTAGTAAATTGTTTTCCGATAAATATTCATCGAGTATGTTTAAACATGATGTGGCAATTACTCGTGGTTTACAATTTTGTTTTATTTCGTCGTAGCTAAGATTGAAGAATTTTTCGAAATTGGAATAATGGTAATGTTGTAAACCGATACTAAATAATTGATCATCACTTACTTCTTCATCGTTATAAGTAAGTGTTATTAATCTTTTTTCTGATTGGGAATATTCAATATGAATTCCTTCGGAAAATTGATAAAACTCTGTTGTTCCTAAAAAGGCTTCATCTCGTAAAAGGAAAAGAATGATGCGACGTAGTTGTTCTCCGGTTAGTTTAAAGAGGTAAATTTCTTCATCGTAAGGGAATGTTTCACGTAATGTACCAACTTGAACGATTGGCCCTAGTTCTGTATGACGAATACTTCCAGACGCTAGTAACATAATATCAAGCGCTAAACTTCGTTTAAATATATCGGCGAATAGATTTCCTAAAGCTGTTTCTGTATTTCGTCTAGGGTGAGTTAGTTCACATTTAAAGCGGGTGATTAAACGATTGTATTTGCGGTCAGTAATATCTTTATAATGGCGAATTAATTGTTCTAGATGTTCGTCGTGTTTACAATTTTTGTCGTTGATTTCAATGGTTTCCCAATGATAGGAATTAATACAATTATGGTCAGTATCGATGTTTAAATCAAATCTTCCGATTTGATTGGTACCTACACCAGCTTGAACGATGTAAATTCCATTTTCAACATGTGGTTCTTGTAGAATAGTATGAGAATGACCGCCAATAATAATATCAACACCACTTTCTTTTGATAGTAAGGATGCGAGTTCTTTGTCGGCTTCAAAGCCAATATGGGTTAATAAGACGGTGAGATCAATATCGATACCACGATAGCTATCGCATATTTGATTGACGGCGATTGCTGCTTCTTGAGTGTTAATAAATGTTCCTACTAGTGTATCTTGTTTTGCTTGAGATAATACTTCTTCGGTGATAACACCGATAAATAGTATTTTCATACCGTCAATTTCAAATATTTTATATGGTTCAAAGAGTCGAGCGTTGTTTGTAGTAATGTATAAATTGGCGTTAATAATTGGGAATTTAGCGCATTTTTCAATGAAAAGTAAATGAGATACACCATAATCAAATTCATGATTGCCAACAGTTACAATGTTAGGGGCTAATAAATTCATTATTTCGATGGTGGACATTCCTTTATATTCAGCATCGATGATGGAACCTCGAAACATATCACCAGCGATACAATATAGTACATTATCTTCAGTATTTCTTACCTCATTGATATAGCCTGATAAGAGTGAAACACCACCAATAAGATTTTCATCGATTGTTTCAGCTAAAAAATCACCATGTAAATCATTGGAGTGTAGTAGTGTTAATTTTTTTATATTTTTTTCCATAGTAAAACCCCCTTTTAGTTTAAATAGTATTTAGTGGGGATGATTTAAGTTAATTATACGCTTTATGCTTATAAGTTTCAATAATTGTTAAAACTTAGTTATAACTAATTTTAGTTTGATATAACTAACAATTAATGATAAACTTATACATCGTAGGAGTGGCCATTATTTTATTGTTGGATGAACCTTCAGTTGGTCAAGATAGCTCTTCTCTTGAAAAGATGATGAATGCAATAGTGGCTTTATCAAAACGTAAAAAGATGACGACGATTACTATTTCTCATGATGAACGATGTGATTTTATGTTTGGTGATGTTGTTGTTAAAATGAATAATGGAACGATTATTGTATAATCGTTCCATTTGTTTTCATTGTTTTGATGGTTAACGGAATATCTTTATTGCTTTGTTGTAATGCGGCAGTAATTGCTTTTTCTAAACCTCGACAACATGGTACTTCCATTTTAATCGTGGTAATGGAATTGATTTGATTGTTTTTGATAATTTCACTTAATTTTTTTGTGTAATCAACACCATCTAATTTAGGACAAGCAATCATCGTTATTTTTCCTTTCATAAACTCTTTATGAAAGTGTTGATAAGCGTAAGCACTACAATCAGCGGCTAATAAAAGGTCACAATGATGATAATAAGGTGCAACTGTTGGTAATAGTTTTAATTGTACTGGCCACTGTTGTAGCTCTGAATTATTTTTTTGTTTATTGGCTTGTACGGCTTTTTCATCGTATGGAAGAGTTTCTTTCGTTATAAATGAGATGGCATTGGTTGGACAAGTTGGCAGACAATCTCCAAGTCCATCACAATAATCATCGCGTAAAAGAGTTGCTTTTCCATTAACGATACCAATGGCACCTTCATGGCATGCGTTGACACATAATTGGCAGCCAATACATTTTTCTTGGTCGATATGTATAATTTGTCGTTGTATTTTATTGATGGTTAATTTCATGGTGTTCTCCTTTTAATACTTATAGTATATATTACCGCAGATGAATGTATGTTGTATATACAACAAAAAAAGACATAAAATGAATTATGTCTTATTGTTGACTCATTAATTGACACACTTTATTTGCGTAATCTACTGGGTCTTCTACTGATAGTCCAGCAATTAATAATCCTTGGTTGTATAATACATCACCGTAGACTGATAATTGTTCTGGATTTGTTTCGTATGTTTTTTGTAGTGTTTTGAAAATAGCGTGGTCAGGATTGATTTCTAATATTTTATTTGCTTTTACATCTTGTCCCATTGGATTAGCTGCTAAAACTTTTTCCATTTCTACTGAGACACCGTCTTCTGATGTGATACATACTGGATTTGATTTTAGACGTGATGAAATTCTTACATCTTTTACTTTGTCCTTTAGTGCTTCTTTTAAAGCGTCTAATAGTGATTTATTTTCTTTGATTGTTTCTTCTTTGTGTTGTTTTTCTTCTTCAGTGTCTAAGTCTAAATCACCTTGATTGATTGATTTAAATTCTTTTTCATTGTATGTATGTAGTACGCTTAGTGCAAATTCATCGACATCATCCATTAAATATAACACTTCAATGCCTTTGTCTTGTATTTTTTCCATTTGTGGTAATTTATCAATTGTTTCCATTTTATTACCTACAACATAATAAATAAATTTTTGATCTTCTGGCATTCTTTCTACGTATTCAGCTAATGAAACGTATTTCTTTTCTTTCGTTGTTTTGAATAAAATTAAATCTTTTAATACATCTTTGTGCATTCCATAGTTTTGGTACATTCCGTATTTTAAGTTTAAACCGAATTGTTCGTAGAACTTTTCATATTGTTCACGATCATTTTTTAACATATCTTCTAATGTTGATTTAATTTTCTTTTCTACACTTTTGCCTAATGCTTTCATTTGGCGGTCTTGTTGTAGTATTTCTCGGGAAATGTTGAGATTTAAATCATCACTATCAACTAATCCTTTTACAAAACGGAAGTAATCAGGAATTAAATCTTTGGCGTGATCCATGATGAATACACCTTTTGAGTATAATTGTAATCCTGTTTCATAATCGCTGTTGTAAAAGTTGTATGGTGCTTTTGATGGAATGTATAGAAGGGCGTTGTATGAAATCGTTCCTTCGATGTTGTAGTGAATTACTTTGTGTGGATTTTGCCAATCAGTGAATTTACTTTTGTAGAATTCGTTGTATTCTTCTTCAGTAATATCTTTTTTATCGCGTTTCCAAAGTGGAATCATTGAGTTCAATGTTTCTAGTTCAATTGTTTCTTCGTATTCTTCAGGATTGTCTGCTTTTGGTTTTGATGTTGAGCATAACATTTGAATTGGATAGCGTACATAATCACTATATTTTTTGATTAATTGTTTGATTGTGTATTCTTCTAAGAATTCTTTGAATGATTCTTCATCAGTATCATCTTTTAAGAATAAAATAATTTTTGTTCCAACATCTTCTTTTGTGATTTCATTGATGGTATATCCATCTTCACCACTGCTAGTCCATGCGAAGGCTTGAGTAGATGTGATTGATTTTGATTCAACTATAATCTTTTTTGCGACCATGAAGGCTGAATAGAAACCTACACCAAATTGACCAATGATATCGATGTCGCTTGATGCCGCTTCTAAGTTCTTTTTAAATTCTAAGGAACCACTTTTTGCGATTGTTCCTAAGTTGTTTTCTAATTCTTCTTGAGTCATACCAATTCCGGTATCAGTGATTGTTAAAGAACGATTTTCTTCATCGATGTCGATCATGATTTTTAAATCATCTCGTTCAACACGTAATTTTTCGTCAGTTATTGACGTATAGTAACGCTTATCTAAGGCATCAGATGCGTTAGAGATTAGTTCTCTAAGGAAAATTTCACGATTTGTGTAAATTGAATGAATCATTAAGTCTAAAATTCTTTTCGATTCTGCTTTAAATTGTTTCTTTGCCATAAGTCCTCCTTTTAGCACTCTTAACAAGTGATTGCTAAGATAATATAACACGCATTTCTTTCTTTGACAAGTGTTTCGCTGAAAATATTGTTTGTTTTGATTAATGTAAACCAAAGTGAAACAATTTAAAGATAAGTTTTGTATATTAAAGATAAAATTATAAAAAAATAACAATAAAATAGCATTGTAGCTATTTTATTGTTAATTAATATGCAACTTTTTTAAAATATTTTCGTCAAATGGAAGTTTTGAAATATTTTTCGCTTTGTAGAGTACAATTACAGTATGAAAAATAGAATCGGCAATCAATTAAAAAAACATCGTGAGGAAAATGGCTTTACTCAGAAAGAGGTAGCTGGTTTTTGCGGTGTCAGCGTTCCAGCAATGTCGCGTTATGAAAACGATGAATCAACCCCTAGTTTGGAAGTTCTAGTATCGTTATCTAAATATTATGGTGTTACGCTAAATGAGTTGATTGGTGTTCGTTTTAAAAATCAACGTCAACAGTATTTAGTGAGTCAACAAGAAAAAAATATCATCGACATGTATTATACGTGTGATGATAAGCAGAAGAAAATTGTGATGATGTTGTTTGAACAGTTTATCAAAGAAGCGGATTATGAAGACTTTGAGGGAGTTTCGTTTAAACTTCACGATAATTAATCATTTGTATACACACCAATAATTTCTGCCACAAAACAATCGTGGTAGTCACTGTTGGGATAGTTTGTTGTAGGAATGGTTGTATCGTTGAAGTTGTTTGGTTGAAGAGTGTATGTGTATAATTTGCGACAAACTAGGATAAGTCGTGCTTCATTAATAACTGGCGTATTGTTTAGTAGTGATGTTGTTAATTGACATTTTTCTAGTTTATCTTCATCGTATCCTGATATCGTTCCACAGTATTGTAAAGCTGATTTGTAGTGATTATCAAAGAAGGCAACGGAAAAGGTGTCGTTTTCCATCATAAATTGATGTGTGTATCGTTGGGGTCTAATATAGGCGGTAATAACATTCTTATTCCACAAGTATCCTAGTTGTAACCAACTGGCGGTCATTGCGTTTATTTTGTTGTTTGCTTTGGTTGTGATTAAAGCCCAATCTTTGGAAATTAGTTGAAATATATTATCGATGATTTCATTTACTGATATTTGTTTCATCGCTTTTCACCTCATGATTAGTATATCATAGGATTTGTGTTATTATCGTGAATTTGTAGTTGAAATTCCTTGTTTGTTGTGGTAGTATGATTTAGCACTTACTTTAGTTTGAAAAACTAAGGCGGAAGGAGAAAAAAATGAAAAACGGAATTCACCCAACTTATAACCAATGTAAAGTATTATGTACTAGCTGTGGCGCTGAGTTTGAGTCAGGATCTACTAAAAAAGAAATTAAAGTAGATACTTGCTCTAATTGCCATCCATTCTATACTGGAAGACAACGTTTTGCGGCTGCACAAGGTAGAATCGAAAAATTCAATAAGAAATACAACATGAAATAGAAGGTAAATACCTTCTTTTTTATACTTAAATAGTATGTTAAAATAGAGTGGATATTAAAAGGGGTAAATAATATGAGTATGATGTATCATCAATATCGACCAGGTTGGGTTGAAGTGATTTGTGGTTGTATGTTTGCAGGTAAGACGGAGGAATTGATTCGAAGAATTCGTGTTCTTGAATTTGCGAAAAAGAATATTAAGGTATTTAAACCTTCTATTGATAATCGTTATAGTGACACGTTGGTTGTCTCACATGCCGGTAGTAAAATAGGTAGTATTGTTGTTTCTTCCTCGAGAGAAATATTAGAACATGTTGGTGATGCGGATGTGGTTGCGATTGATGAAGTTCAATTTTTTGATAACGATATTGTGGAAGTTTGTGATGAGTTAGCCAAACAAGGAAAACGGGTAATGGTTGCGGGGTTAGACACTGACTTTAGAGGTGAACCATTTGGTATGATGGGTTTTTTAATTACCGAAGCTGAATTTGTGACGAAGTTGACGGCTGTTTGTTCTTGTTGTGGTGCTCCAGCAACACGTACTCAACGTCTTGTAAATAAAATCGAGGCTAATTATCATGATCCACTTATTTTAGTTGGAGCTACTGAAAGTTATGAACCACGTTGTCGACACTGTCATGTGGTTAAAAATAAACCATTAAGAGGAGAATAGTATGAATGCAATGGAAACACGATTAGAGGCGATGCAACATCGCTTTAATGAAATAAATGATTTATTGATGACAGATGAAATAATGCGTAATCCGAAAGAAATGGGAAAAATTGCTAAGGAACAAGCAGGTTTGAAACAAGCGGTGGATGCGTATGATGATTTAAAAGCGCTTAAACAACGTATTGTTGAAGCGGAATTGTTGATGAAGGAACATGATCCTGATATTAAAGAAATGGCTGTGATGGAACTTGATGAATGTATTCCTTTAAGAGATGCGTTGTTAGAGAAAATTGAATTGTTGTTAATACCGCATGATCCAATTGATGATAATAATTGTATTGTTGAAATTCGTGGTGCTGCTGGTGGTGACGAAGGTAATATTTTCGCTGGTGATTTATATCGTATGTATGCTCGTTATGCGGAAAGTATTGGTTGGAAAGTGGATTTGATTGAAGTGATGGAGGCGGAAGCTGGAGGATTTACATTAATTTCTTTTATGGTTAAAGGGGATGGAGCGTATGGTCGCTTGAAGTTTGAAAGTGGTTCTCACCGCGTTCAACGTGTTCCAAAGACGGAAGCTCAAGGGAGAATTCATACTTCAACCGCAACTGTATTAGTGACTGCTGAAATCGATGAGGATGATTTTACTTTGGATCCGAAAGATTTGGAAATTGAAACGATGCGAGCTAGTGGTGCTGGTGGACAACACGTTAATAAAACGGATAGTGCGGTTAGAATTGTGCATATTCCGACGGGAATTGTTGTAAAATGTCAAGATGGTCGTAGCCAGATTGAAAATAGAGCGACAGCGATGAATACGATTCGTGCTAAAGTGTACGCTGAATTAAAACGTGCTGAGGATGAAATCAAAGATAAAGAACGTAAGAGTAAATTGGGTAGTGGAGATCGTGCGGAAAAGATTCGTACGTACAATTATCCACAAAATAGAGTTACAGATCATCGTATTGGTTTAACAATTACGCAACTTGATCGTATTATGGAAGGTAAATTGGAAGATGTTTTAGATGCTCTTGCTCAAGAGGAACAAAAACAAAAACTGTCGGGACAATAAATGACTACGTATCGTGAGGTTATTACCCGTTATACAAATCTTTGTCGAAAAGAAGGTTTAGAAGAACATTTGCCGTTATCACTAATGGTGGAGTTGTGTCATCTTTCGCGTAGTAATTTGTATATGAGTATGGATGAGGTTATTGCTGAAGAAGTATATGCGCAGTTTCAAGATGCGTTTCAACAGTTGCTTTTGAAAAAACCGTTGGCATATGTATTAGGTTATTCTTGGTTTTATGGTCATCGTTTTATTGTTAATGAACATGTTTTAATTCCTCGTAGTGAAACAGAGGAGTTAGTTGGTCATTGCTTGTCGTTGATTGATACTTATTTTGCATCACACGATGTTGTTGATGTATTGGATGTGGCAACTGGAAGCGGGGCAATTGGTATTAGTTTAGCGTTAGAAGAAAAAAGAGTGAAAGCAACACTTAGTGATATTTGTCCGGATGCTTTATTGGTGGCACAGGAAAATAGTGAACAATTACAGGCTGATGTAACATGTATTTGTAGTGATATGTTGGATGGAATTGATCATCAAGTTGATTTACTTGTTTGTAATCCGCCATATATTCCAAGTGGAGAACAGTTGGATGAAAGTGTTGTTAATTATGAACCTTCATTGGCATTGTTTGGTAAAGAAGATGGATTGTATTTTTATCGCCGACTATTGTCTGATTGTCGTCGAGTGTTAAAAAAGAATGGAATGATTGCTTTGGAGATGGGATATGATCAAAAACAATCGTTAACGGATGTTGTTACTTCGTATTTTCCAAAAGCTGTTGTTGAAGTGAAAAAAGATATGAATGGTCATGATCGAATGATGTTCATTCAATTAGATTGAGGTATTATGGCGATAGTAGGAACAAATATTGCGGAAGCAGCACGTATTTTAAAAGAGGGCGGCATTGTTGCGTTTGAAACGGATACAGTATATGGTTTAGCTTGTCGTTGTGACAGTGAACGTAGTGTTAAACGATTACGTGAAGCAAAGTCTAGACCAGAAAATAAACCACTACCACTGATAGTTAGTAGTTTTTTACAAGCGTCAACACTCGTTTCTTTTGATCTATATAGTGAAGAACTGTTTAAGAAGTTATTGCCTGGTGCGATTACATTAGTATTGAAAAAACAAGAAGAAGTTGCGGATTGGGTAAGTCTTGGTTTTGATACCTTAGCAATCCGCATGATTGATATGCCTTTTATTAATCAGATGATTGATGAAGTTGGTGTTCCATTATGTTTGACGAGTGCTAATAGTAGTGGTGAGCCAGTGTGTCAAAATGGTCAACAGATTAATGAACGACTTGGTGATAAAGTTGATTACATTATCGATGGAATTCATCGAGATGGATTGGCTAGTACAATTATTGATTGTACGAAGAATGAACTTACAATACTTAGAGAAGGCGCGATAACGAAGGAAAAGATTATGAAAATCTTGGAGGGAAATCGATGAAAGATATACAACTATTACAAGCTATTACAATGGAAAGCGACCGTCAACACCACAATATTGAATTAATTGCTTCAGAAAATTTTGTTTCTGATGATGTTCGTGAAGCAGCTGGTTCACTTTTAACGAACAAATACGCTGAAGGTTATCCAAACAAACGTTATTATGGTGGTTGTCAATGTGTGGATGTTGTGGAACAATTAGCGATTGAACGTGCATGTACGTTATTTGATGCAGAACATGCCAATGTTCAACCTCATAGCGGATCTCAAGCAAATATGGCTGTTTATATGAGTGTTCTTAATGTAGGCGATAAAATATTAGGGATGGATTTAAGTAGTGGTGGACATTTAACTCATGGTCATCATTTGAATTTCTCGGGCAAATTGTATGATTTTCATAGTTACGGTGTAAACCGTGAAACAGAAATGATTGATTATGATGATGTATTATCAATCGCAAAAGAAGTGATGCCAAAGATGATTGTTGTTGGTGCTAGTGCTTATCCACGCGAGTTGGATTTTAAACGTTTTAGAGCGATTGCGGATGAAGTCGGTGCTTATTTGATGGTTGATATGGCTCATATTGCTGGTTTGGTTGCTACTGGTCATCATCCTTCTCCAGTTCCTTATGCTGATTTTGTGACTAGTACGACGCATAAAACATTGCGTGGTCCTCGTGGTGGATTAGTATTGTGTAAAAAAGAATATGCGGCAGCATTAGATAAAGCGGTGTTTCCTGGAATTCAAGGTGGTCCATTAATGCACATTATTGCGGCGAAAGCAGTTTGTTTTTATGAGGCGTTACAAGAAGAATTTAAAGAGTATAGTAACCAAGTGTTATTGAACATTCAGGCTTTATCAAAAACCTTACAATCAGAAGGGTTTAGAGTTGTTTCTGGTGGTAGTGATAACCATTTGTTGTTGGTGGATGTGAAGAGTTCTGTTGGTTTAACTGGTAAAGAAGCAGAACATATTTTAGATGAAATTCATATCACATGTAATAAAAATACGATTCCTTTTGATCCAGAAAAACCATTTGTTACTAGTGGTATTCGTTTAGGAAGTGCTGCAATGACGACAAAAGGATATAAAGAAGCTGACTTCGTTAAAATTGGACAATGGATTGTACGTGCTTTACGTAATCCGTCGAGCGAAAATTTAGCGATTATAAAAGAAGAAGTATATACGTTTACAGATTAAAAAACCATTTTATTGATGTTTTATAGTATGATAAAACTGAGTAGCGAATATATCATTGATTATGGTATAATACTCGAGATTGAAAAGAGGTGAAATCGTGAATTTAATCATAGGAGCATTGCCTTATTTTGTCGTTCCACTGGTAATCTCATTTGTTTTAGTTCCTCTTAGTAAAATGGTTGGCTTTAAGCTTGGAATTTATGCTGAAGAAAATCATCGGACGGTCCATGAAGGTAAGATTGTTCGTATGGGTGGTGTAGCAGTATTTATAGCGTTTTATATTTCGATGGCTATTTGGGTGCAAGCTGATGATAAAATAAATGGTATTTTGTTAGGTGGTTTGTTTGTGTTTATTGGTGGCTTATTGGATGATATTTTTTCTTTAAAACCAGTAATCAAACTAGGATTTGAAGTAGCAGGGGCATTGATTGTGTTGTTTATTGGTAATGTGTATTTAACCACAATTAATTTACCGTTTAATATTGTTATAACGAATCCATATTTTTGTGGTTTTGTATCGTTTGTATGGATTGTTGGGGTTACCAATGCGATTAATTTGATTGATGGCTTGGATGGATTATCTACTGGTATATCATTTATCGTTGTATGTACTATTGGTGTCTTAGGTTATTTTATGGGACGTCGTGATATATGTATTCTTTCTCTTATTGCGGCAGGCTCTCTGTTAGGTTTCTTACCATATAATTTTCATCCTGCTAGTATTTTCTTAGGGGATTGTGGTGCACAATTTTTAGGCTTTCTTATCGCTTGTATCTCACTTTTGGGCTTTAAAACAACGACGATGATTACATTAAGTTTTCCTATTTTAGTTTGTTTTGTTCCAATTGCGGATACATTGATTGCGATTGTTCGCCGTAAATTAAAAGGTCAAAAAATTTCTGAAGCGGATCGTGGTCATCTTCATCACATATTAATGTATCAATTGAATTTAGGTCATCGTAATACGGTTTTATTATTGTATGTGGTGACGATATTGTTTGGTGGTAGTGCCATTTTACTTTATTTTAATCCGAAAGTAGGAGCGATTGTAACATTTGTTTTAATCGTTGTAGCGGAATTATTTATTGAGAAGACGGGAATGATTAATTCTAAATTCCATCCTTTGATGGGTTTGTTTAGAAGAATTACATTTCAAAAGAAAAAAGAAGAAAATATAACGGATGTTAAGTGACATCTTTTTTCATCTATTGGCAGTACTGTAATAATTTGATAAAATTAAGAGAGGTGACTTTATGAATAAAAAGGTAGTTTTGGTAAGTGGAATGTCAGGGGCTGGCAAGACAAGTGCGACGAATATTTTAGAAGACATGGGTTATCATTGTATTGACCAATTTCCAGTTCAAATTTTGTCTTCGTTGATTGATGTTATTGAAAATTCGACTAATCCACGTTTTTTGAATACAGCTCTGGCGACATCGTCGAAAGATTTTCCGGAGTTTTTAAGGGCGTTTAAAAATAGTACGGTGAGCTTACAAGTGTTATTTTTAGAAGCTAGTGATGAACAGCTATTGTATCGCTATCGCATGACTCGCCGTACTCATCCGCTATTGATTAGTAATACGGTAAATACATTGGAAGAAGCTATTGCGGTTGAACGTTCCATGTTTGTACAGTATAAAGATGAAAAAATTGTGACGATTGATACGACTTTTTTATCGTTTAAAGAATTAAAAGCTAAAGTTGAACGTTTTTTCTCGATTGCTGATAAGCCAGCATTTTCTGTTAGTATCGTTTCTTTTGGCTATAAACATGGTGTTCCAATGGATGCGGATATGATTTTGGATGTACGCTTTTTACCAAATCCGTATTGGGACGTTGAATTGCGACCATTTTCTGGTGATGATGAACCGGTGTATCGTTATGTGATTGATCATGAAAAAACACAACAGTTTTTACCGCAATGCACATCTTTTTTAGATTATTTATTTGAACAATATGAAGGTGAAGGAAAAAATCACTTTACGCTAGCGATTGGATGTACTGGTGGGCAACATCGTTCCGTATCGGTTGTCAATTATTTATATTCCTATTATCAAGATCGTTTTAATTGCTATAAAGAGCATCGAGATAAGGTCGATCCGATTTATGGGTAGGAAAAAAGTTGTGGTGATTGGCGGTGGACATGGCCAATCAACTATTTTGCGTGGTATAAAGCATATTGAAAATATTGATATTACCGCAATTGTGACTGTTGCGGATGATGGTGGTTCTACAGGTCGACTTCGCCAAGTGTTTAATATGCCTGCTATGGGGGATGTTCGTGGTAATTTATTGGCTCTTTCTGGTTGTGAAACATTATTAGGTGACTTGATGGATTATCGCTTTACAAGTGATGAAGTTAGTGGTGAAAGGGATGTATTGGGTCATAATTTAGGTAATCTAATCTTAGTTGCCTTGACACAAACATGTGGTAGTTTTACGGAAAGTATTCAAATTCTTTCGAAGGTACTTAATGTAAAAGGTGATATTGTTCCTAGTACGACAGAGGTTATAACGCTTTGTGCGAAGATGCATGATGGAACGATTGCAAAAGGAGAAAATAATATTCCACGTGAAAACAATCGTATTTTAAAGGTTTTTTATGAAACGAATGTGAAGGCTTCGAAGAAAGCGATTGATGCTATTTTAGAAGCGGATGTAATTATTTATGGAATTGGATCGTTGTTTACTAGTATATTGCCGAATATTATTATTGAAGAGATACGTGATGCTTTAAAGAAAAGCAAGGCGTATAAGGTGTATTTTTGTAATGCGATGAGTCAACCTGGTGAAACGGATGGATACACAGTGGCAGACCATTATTATGCGTTATTAGATCATGGTGCTCCGGTGGATGAAGTTGTTGTGGCATCAGAGTGTATAAGTGAATCAATTTGTCAAAATTATTTAAACATGGGTAGTGAACCGGTTAGGTTTACGAATGATATGATGTTGTGTAAAGTTACAAAAACGCCGTTATTGTCTTTTCATGATAGTTTAGTTCGTCATGATTCGTTTAAAATTAAATCGGCCGTAGTGGAGTTGTTGAAGGGGTTGGAAGTATGAGCTCATTTACAAAAGAAGTAAAACAAGAAGTTAGTGCTAGTGAAATGAAAGATTGTTGTAAAAAAGCGCATTTAGCAGCTCTTATTCAAATGTGTTCAGCATTATCTCTTTCTAGTTATGGTACTTCTCTTGTATTTAAAACGGAAAATTTATCAGTGGCAAAATTAATAGTTAAGTTGATTAAGGAAGCGTTTAATTGTGATATTGAATTATCATCAGTAAAACGGATGAATTTGAATAAAACACAAATTATATATTTACGGGTTTATAATCATACGATGGATATTTTACAGTACTGTGGCTTGTATAGTCCCAAAGGCGTGGTAAATTATCCTCAATATTCGATTATTCAAAAAGAATGTTGCGCTCGTGCATATTTAGCTGGATCTTTTTGTGCTAGCGGAAGTGTTAATTCGCCTAAAAAATCGAATTATCATTTGGAGATAGTGTGTGAAAAAAACGACCACGCTGAATTTATTATTAAACAAGCAGCACGCTTTGGTATTACCTTTAAAATGATTGAGCGACGTAAAAAACTTGTTCTTTATATTAAGGTTGCTGAAAAAATAGGTGATTTTTTACGATGTATCGGCTCGTATGAACAGTTGTTTGTATTTGAGGATGATCGCATTCAACGTGATTTTTTTAATTCGCTTCAACGTATTGATAACTGTGATTTAGCTAATGAAGTAAAGGTTCAAACAGCTGCTAAAAAACAAATGGAAATGATTGAAAAAATTGTTGAAAGTAATAAATTACATTTATGTGATGAAAAAATGATAGAAATTATTGAACTTCGTCAAAAATATCCTGAAGAAAGTCTAAAAGATTTGTGTTTGTTGTATGAAAAAGAAACAGGAACGACAATTAGTAAATCAGGATTAAACCATCGATTTAATAAGATTAAGGAACTATATGAAAAATGTTAAGTGATTTTCTTGGCAATACAGTGTTAAAAACGTATAATATTTTTAGGCAAGGAGGTTTGGAAGATGAGAAGTGGATTAACACCTTTTTTGATATTTATGATGATAGTATTATTCTTTCCTCAATTATTTAGTTTTATTTTAGCTTTAGGTGTAGTTTTAATTGGTATTTCTATTTTTCGCTCGTTTTCAATTAAAAGAGAATATACTGAACGCCGTGAAGAACCGGTATATCGCGATACAGTAATTGTTGATGACGATGATATTGAAAAACCAGTTGCGAATTTAAAAGTTGTGGATGCGACAGATGAAAGTGAAAGTAGTGATGGAAGTTGGCGAAATTGAGGATGACTTTAAGATTGTTACAACGGATGATATTGAACTTTTAAAAAAATATTTGCGTAAAACAAAGTACGTTGAAAGCAATCATAATATAGTAAATTTAATGAATTGGAATGAATTATATCCATTATTTTATGTGGAAAAAGATGGTTATTTGTTGTTGTTGGGAATACATCAAGGAACATTGTTTTTGTATATGCCACTTTGTGAGGAAGAATTATTTACAAGTGCTATACGCCATGCGAAAAGTATTTTTGATCACTACCAACATCCATTTGTTTTAAGTTGTTTCACAAAGAAAGAAGTGGAGAAAGTGTTATCGATTTATCCACAGTATCAGCAATGTAGTTTGCGTCAAAGTGCTGATTATGTGTATGAAGTGGCACGTCTAATTGATTTTAAAGGGAAGAAATTACAAAAGAAAAGAAATCATTTGAATGCTTTTTATAAGGAATATGGTGATCGTTACGTGTATGAGCGTATTGATCAAAGTAATGTGATGGATTGTATTGAATTTGTAGCTTCGTGGAATAGTGATAGTGATGATGAATTTTTAAGAGCTGATGTTGAAGGAACGCTTAGGGTTTTAGATAATATGGAACTTTTAGAAGCACGTGGTGGCTTACTTCGCATCGACGGGAAAGTGGAAGCGATTGCGATTGGTTCTGTTGTTTCTTGTGATATGTGTCAAGAGAATATTGAAAAAGCGAATGAATCATTTCGTGGAATTTATCAAGCGATATTAAAAGAATGGCTTCAACATGAATGTAGTGAATTTACCTATGTGAATAGAGAAGATGATATGGGATATGAATCATTGCGTCAAGCGAAGTTAGCGTATGACCCATTGTATTTAATTGAGAAATTTAGATTATGTGAAAAAGGAGTGGAATGATGATTAGAATTGCGAGGGATAGTGATAAGGAAACGGTAGAGGAAATGTGGCTTCAATGTTTTCCTCAGGAAAGCAAAGATTACATCCGCTATTTTTTTGATGAAGTATATACTAATAAAAATACATGGGTGCAATGGGAAGGGGAACATATTGTCTCTTCAGCGCAACGTTATCAACATGAAATGATGTTGAATGGCAAAGTGTTGGCGACGTCGATGATTGTTGGTGTTGCGACCATGGAAGAGTTTCGTAATCAAGGGTATATGCGTAATATGATGGAAGTGATGTTGGATGCGTGTGCTCATCAAGAATTGATTACGCTCATTCAAGCATATGATACTCACTTATACATTCCATATGGATTTGAAATGGTTTATTTTCATAAAAAATATCGTTTTACTAGAGATAATATTAAATATTGTTCTAATGATGGATGTTCATATGATGTTTCAAATGATGATTTATTGAGGTGTTATAGTAAAGCAATGAAGCGATTTACGGGCTTTTATATTCGAACATCAAAATCATTTCAACGAATTAAAAATGAATTAGCGAAAACAAGAGGCAGAGTATTAGGATATTATGATGCTCATGGTAATTTATCGGCCTATGCATTAATGCGTGTAGAGCAAAGTGTTGCGATTTTAGAAGAATGTATTTATTTTGATACGATTGGTTTGAGTAAATTATTGAATTTAGCTCTTCAATATCGTGCTATTGTTGAATTGCATACGAGTGAATTTGAAGATTTATCGATATTGTATCCTGAAGTTAAAGCAGAAGAAGTTGGATTTATGATGGCAAAGATTAATGATTATGATTTATTTAATCGCTTATATCAAACAAATGTGTCCAGTTTACGTGAATTTTTTGAAAATAGTAGTAAACCAAATTATATTAATGAATTTTTTTGATAAGATTATTCTTATCGTTTTTTTTTATTATTTTTTTATTTTTTTTTTTATTTTTTATTATTTATTTATGTAGACATAAAAAAACTGCATTGTATGCAGTTAAGTGGAATAGTGGTGATTCCTTGGGGAATCGAACCCCAGACCCACTGATTAAGAGTCAGTTGCTCTACCGGCTGAGCTAAGGAATCATTCTATAAGAAAGAAAACCCTTTAATAGGGTCTATCAAGCAAATGGTGACTCGTACGGGATTCGAACCCGTGAATGACGCCGTGAAAGGGCGCTGTGTTAAACCGCTTCACCAACGAGCCAAAAAAAATGGCGCCTAAAACAGGGCTCGAACCTGTGACCTAACGGTTAACAGCCGTTTGCTCTGCCTGCTGAGCTATTTAGGCGTAGTGCTATATTATAATAGCATAATGAATATTCTAATGCAAGCATTATTTTTGAAAATGAAATAATATTTTGTTACGCCGTTACTGTTCACACCCCACAAATGAAAAATAAAGGATAAAAATCAAAATATAG
>CAZTII010000010.1:0-41100 GCA_964613305.1 uncultured Erysipelotrichaceae bacterium | reverse complement strand
TATATGAGTTTTTTTATATACCGCATAATTCCACTTTCATTTTACAATACGGCTTACATACAAATTTTGTTAAAATAGTTGCTTTTATTTAGTATTAATGGTAGACTTTAATAGCTTTTGTACTGGGTTTTACGACTCCTCGTCGACTGCTCGGTATATTAGGACTTAGACATTAGGAGGATATAACATGTTAAGTAAACAAGAAAAAACAGCTATTATGCAAGAATACGCACGCTTTGAAGGAGATACTGGTTCAGTTGAAGTTCAAGTTGCCGTACTTACAGCACAAATCAACCGTTTAACAGAGCATTTAAAAGTTCACAAAAAAGATTTTCATTCAACTCGTGGTTTAATGAAAATGGTTGGACGTCGTAAAAATTTCTTAGCATATTTAAAGGAAAACGATATTAATCGTTACCGTACATTGTTACAACGTTTAGGATTAAGAAAATAGTAAATGAATGGACTTGGTGGAAACTGAGTTCATTTTTTATTATACTTATTTGACTTTGAAAATTGAAAAGACTATGATTTATATATTATGAAAGGAGCTTGTCGTATGTCATATATTGAATTTGATCAAGTTCGTAAAATTTATAAAGTTGGTGAAGTGGATATCGCTGCTTTATCAGGTGCTAGTTTTACTATTAATGAAGGTGAATTTGTGATTATTGCCGGTGCTTCTGGTGCTGGTAAAAGCACTATTTTAAATATACTTGGTGGTATGGATGGTGTTACTGATGGTAAAGTAATTGTTGATAATCAAGTGGTCAGTTCGTACAATTCGCGTCAATTAACTGATTATAGACGTTATGATATTGGTTTTGTTTTTCAGTTTTATAATTTGGTACAAAATCTTACGACAAGAGAAAACATTGAATTAGCAACCCAAATCTGTAAAAATCCGTTGGATATCGATAAAACGATTGAAGCTGTTGGTCTTAGTCATAGAGCGAATAATTTTCCTTCGCAGTTATCGGGTGGTGAACAACAACGAGTTGCGATTGCGCGAGCGTTGGCTAAAAATCCTAAGTTGTTGTTGTGTGATGAGCCAACCGGTGCTTTGGATTATACGACAAGCAAACAAATATTATCGTTGCTTCAACATATGAGTAAAACCCAACATATGACGGTTGTGATCATTACCCATAATTTAGCATTGTGTCCGATGGGAGACCGTGTTATTCGAGTAAAGAGCGGTTATATTGATTCCATTGAAATTCAAAAGAATCCAAAATCGATTGATGAAATTGAGTGGTAATATGATAAAACTTTTATGGAAAGATACAAAACGAGAAATTATTAAATCGAAAGGTCGATTCTTTTCTATTTTTATGATTGTTTTAATTGGTGTAGCTTTTTATGCTGGAGTTAGTGCTGCACCAAAAGACATGGCGAAAAGTGCCGATGTTTATTTTGATGAAACTAATTGTATGGATTATCGTTTGTATGCGACGTTAGGTTTTGTTGATGATGATATTGAACAATTAAAAAAGAGTTCAACGGTGGAATATGTGGATGCATTATATTCTTTTGATGCGTTAGTGAAAGTAAGTGAAGAAGAAAAAGTTATTCATTTAAGTAGTGTTGATAACAAACAATTGACAAGTGACAATCCCGTGTACATTAATCGTTTACGACTTGTTTCGGGAAGGTTTTCGCAAGCAATTGATGAATGTGTAATAGAGAATGAAAAAGTGGCTAATTTAGGTATTAAACTAGGTGATACGTTAACTATTTATAGTGGAACGGATGATGATTTAAGTGATAAAGTTCATCGTAAGCAATTTAAAGTTGTTGGTTTTGTTCATTCACCGACGTATTTAACGTATGAAAAAGGAAATAGTAAATTAGGTTCTGGTTCTATTAGTGTTGTTGCCTATATCGATCAACGTAATTTTTCAATGGATTATTATACGGAAGTATTAGTAACGATTAAAAATAGTAAACAATTGAATAGTTTTAATGATTCTTACTTTGATTTTCTTAAGGATAGTAAAAATGAGTTGGTTCAACTTGGTAAAAAACAATCGGAGAAACGGTATGATGATGTAATTGGTGAAGCTACTGATACATTAAAAGATGCGAAAAAAGAATTGAGTGATAAAGAAAATGACTATTATGAAGCGATAAAGGAAGCTGAAGATAAAATTCGTGACAATGAAGAGAAAATCATTGAAGCAAAAGCTAAATTAGAAGTTGGTGAAAGTGCTTTTAATGAACAGATGAAACAAACTAAACTTCAATTGGATTCTGTCAGTTCTCAATTAAATGATTTTAGTAACCAATTAAATACTTCTAAAAAAGATGTTCAACAACAATTGGATGCGAATAGTAATCATCAAGTGTTGATGGCGCAATTAAATGAACAATTTAAACAAATTTTACAAGGGTATAATGAACCATATCAATTGATCGTGGGTAATATTGCGACTCTTTCTAGTTCTATTGCTCAATTAAATGCACAACTTGTTTTGTTGAATGAACAATTAAAAGGTGCTAATGATGTAGAAAAAGATGTAATTCAGCAAACAATTGAACAAATAAATCAACAGCTTGTTGTTTTAAGTAAAAACTATGAAGATTTAATGACTAATCCGGTAAAACTGCTAGTAGAAACGTTAAATGGTGTTATTAAAGTGAATGAAGGTTCTTCATTATTATTGAAAATGTCAAATTCAACCATTGAAGAAGTGTTTACGACGATGTTATCAAAGATTGATATGGCAAAACAAGAAATTACTAAGGTTTCTAGTGAGTTGGAATCGAAGAAAAGTGAAACGAGTAGCGATTTTGCGTTGAAATGGAATGAAATACGTTCTGCGGAGAAAGAAATTGCAAAAGCGAAAGTGACGTTAGAAAAGAAACGTCTTGAAGGTTTAGAAAAAATTGATGATGCAAAACAAGAATTACGAAAAGCAGAAATTGACATTGAAAAGATCGAAAGTGCAAAATGGTATGTATTAGATCGTAATAGTCATCAAAGTTATGTTCAATACAAAGGTGCTACGGAAAGCATGGCGGCGATTGCGGCAATATTCCCAGTGTTTTTCTTCCTTGTGGCGGCATTAGTATCTCTTACAACAATGACGCGATTGGTTGATGAGCAACGCAATCAATTAGCAACCTTAAAAGCTTTAGGATATGACGATTTCCATGTTGCGTTTAAATACATTGCTTATGCGGTTTTAGCGAGTATTTTAGGTAGTATTTTTGGGTTAATTATTGGTATGAATGTCTTTCCTCAAGTGATTTATGCGGCTTGGAATTTAATGTATGCTTTAGGTAAAATGCATTATGAACCACAAGTAATGTTGATGATAGTTGCTTCAATAGCTGCTATTTTAGTGACAACAATGTCAACATTTATTGCGGTGAAAAGTTCTTTGCAAGAAACAAGTAGTCAATTGATGCGTCCGAAAGCGCCAATGATTGGTCGTAAAATCTTATTAGAAAGAATTGATTTTATATGGAAACGTGTTTCTTTTATCAACAAAGTTACCTTTAGAAATCTATTCCGTTATAAAAAAAGAATGTTGATGACAATTACAGGAATTGCTGGATGCAGTGCTTTATTGGTTGCGGGATTTGGTATTAAAGATTCTTTAAATGATGTTGCAACTTTACAATTTGAACATATTTTTACGTTTGATGGTTCAGTGATGTTAAATAACGATTGTTCGTTGGATGAATTATCGTTAACGCTCTCTCGTATTAAACAAACAGAAAATATTGATGATGCGATGTTGTTGTCGAATACTACGGCGGAAATTGAAGTGAATAATAAAAATAAAAAAGTACGTTTAATTACAGTGAGTGATACCAATGAATTTAAACGATTTGTTCTATTACGTGATCGTGTAAGTCAAAAACCACTAACCATTAATCAACAAGGTGTTATTATTTCGGAGAAATTATCGCGTGATTATAATATTAAAGTACATGATACAATAACGTTGAGAAATGATTTAGATGCTTCTATTGAAATAGAGGTTGTTGGTATTACGGAAAATTATAACAATCATTATGTGTATATGAGTGATGCATTGTATCGTCAAGAATTTAATTTAAAGCCAGCTAACAATTGTGTTTATATTAAACTAGTGGAAAAAGACTCGTTGGATGCGACGGCATCCACAATACAAACGATTTCAACGGTGAAATCAGTTGGTTTTTTCGCTCCATTCATTAGTAATTTTAGAACGATGATTCAAAGTTTAAATATGGTTGTCGTTGTGTTAGTATTTTCTGCAGCTGCATTGGCATTTGTTGTTTTGTATAATTTAACCAATGTGAATATCTCAGAAAGAACGCGTGAAATTGCAACGTTAAAAGTACTTGGATTTCATAATCATGAAGTGAAGAGTTATGTTGTAAAAGAAAATATTATTTTAACGTTTTTAGGTGGTGTTGTTGGTTTATTTTTAGGTAAATTTTTACATTATTTTATTATGAATGCGATTGATTTAGAGGACGTTATGTTTGGTAGAGTGATTAAATGGCAAAGTTATGCAATATCCTTGGCACTAACAGTTGTCTTTGCATTAGTTGTTAATGAAGTAATGCAGTTTACATTAAATAAAATTAAGATGGTTGAATCACTTAAAAGCGTAGAATAAAGCAAATGACTTGTATTTTATGTTTAAATTTAGGATAATGAATATAGACAAGGAGGCGTCTATATATGGAAAATGTTAAGTTTTATATTTGCGAACATTGTAAAAACATCATTGTTAAGGTTGCAGATTCAGGAGTACCTGTTGTTTGTTGTGGTGAAGAAATGAAAGAATTAGTTGCCAACAGCAAAGAAGCAGCAACTGAAAAACACTTACCAGTGGTAAACAAGCTTGAAGGTAATGGATATGAAGTTGTGGTTGGAAGTGTGATTCACCCAATGGAAGCAAAACATTACATTGAGTTTATTGTTGTAGAAACTTCAAAACAAACAATGACCTTTAAATTAAATCCTGGTGATGAGCCAAAAGTTACTTTTGCGACAAACGATGAAATCGTGAATGTATATGAATATTGTAACTTACATGGTTTATGGGTAACTAAAATCTAATTGTAAAAAATAAAAGTCAATTTCTTAAAGGAATTGATTTTTTTTAGACATTATAGCGTAGATGTGTTACTATTAAAGAGTTGAAAAATAGTAGAGATAGAGGAAAATGTAAATGAGTAAACAAGTATTTAAATTTGATTTCTGTAATCGACAATTAGTTGTAGAAACAGGGGAAATTGCTAAACAAGCAGGTGGTTCGGTATTAGTAAGATATGAAGATACGGTTGTATTGTCTACCGCAACAGCGAGTCATACACCTAAAGATACTGATTTCTTCCCGCTTACCGTTAGTTTTGAAGAAAAATTATATTCAGTGGGAAAAATTCCTGGTGGATTTTTACGTCGTGAAGGTAGACCAAGTGAGCATGCTACATTAACTGCTCGTTTGATTGACCGTCCTATTCGTCCATTATTTGCTGAAGGATTTCGTAATGAAGTTCAAGTAGTAAATACGGTTTTATCGGTTGATCAAGATTGTTCGTCAGAAATGGCGGCAATGTTTGGTGCTTCTCTTTCACTTTGTGTATCAGATATTCCATTTAATGGGCCAATTGCTGGTGTTATTGTTGGTTGTGTTGACAATCAATTAATCATAAATCCATCCGTTGAACAAATGGACCGTTCTATTTTAAATTTAACGGTTGCTGGTACTAAAACAGCAATCAACATGGTTGAAGCAGGGGCAAAGGAAATTAGTGAAGAATTGATGTTGGATGCTTTATTATTTGCTCATGAAAATATTAAACTATTGTGCCAATTCCAAGAAGAAATATTAATGCATGTTGGAAAAGAAAAAATGGCAATTACGTTGTATGCAATTGATGAAGCGATTAAAGAAGTAGTAGACGCTCAAGCAAAAGATCGTTTAAAAGATGCTGTTTCAATTAAGATGAAATTAGAACGTTATGGAACGATTGATGCGATTACGGATGAAATGGTTGCTTACTTTGAAAATCAAGCATACGATAGCGAAAAAGCTAAAAATAAAGCAATGAAACAAGCGAAAGAATATTGTAATGAAATCGTTGCAAATGAAGTTCGTCGTTTAATTTCAGTAGAAAAGATTCGTCCAGATGGTCGTGGTTTAAGTGAATTACGCGCATTAGATAGTCAAGTTGATCTATTGCCTCGTGTTCATGGTTCTGCTCTATTTACTCGTGGAGAAACACAAGTATTGTCAGTAACGACATTAGGTGCTTTAGGTGATAATCAAATTATTGATGATTTAACGGAAGTTGAAGAAAAACGTTTTATGCATCATTACAATTTCCCTCCATATTCTGTAGGGGAAACTGGTAGAATGGGTAATCCTGGACGTAGAGAAGTTGGACATGGTGCTTTAGGTGAACGTGCTTTAGCGCAAGTTCTTCCTTCTGAAGAGGAGTTTCCATATGCAATTCGTACTGTTGCTGAAGTACTTGAATCAAATGGTTCTAGTTCTCAAGCAAGTATTTGTGCTGGTAGTATGTCTTTAATGGCGGCAGGTGTTCCAATTAAAGCACCGGTAGCTGGTGTTGCGATGGGATTAGTTACCTATGATGATCATGTTTCTATTTTAACCGACATTCAAGGAATGGAAGATCATTATGGTGATATGGACTTTAAAGTTGCGGGAACATTTGATGGTATTACGGCATTACAAATGGATATTAAAATTGATGGTATCAATCGTGAAATTTTAACGGAAGCTTTAGCGCAAGCGAAAGTTGGACGTTTACAAATCTTAGAAAACATGGTTGCGGCTATTCGTGTTGCTCGCCCTGAAGTATCTCAATATGCACCAAAAATGGTTACACTTACTATTCCAGTAGATAAGATCCGTGATGTTATTGGAACTGGTGGAAAAATGATCAATCAAATTATTGCTGATTGTGATGATGTTAAAGTTGATATCGATGATAATGGTAAATGTGTAATTTATCATTCAAAGAAAGAAGCATTAGACAAAGCAAAAACGATGATTGAAAATATTATTAAGGTTGCTAAAGTGGGTGAAATCTATGAAGCAAAAGTAGTACGAATGGAAAAATTCGGCTGTTTCGTTGAATTATTTACTGGTACTGATGCTTTATTGCATGTATCTAAAATTGCCTATGAACGTGTAGAAAAACCTGAAGATGTACTAAAATTAGGTGACATTGTAAAAGTCATCGTTACTGAAATCGATGATAAGGGACGTGTGAATGTTTCACGTCGTGATTTAATGGAAAAGCCGGAAGGTTATGAAGAAGTAGTGAAACCAAAAAGAGAAAATAGTTCAAAAACGTCTAGGGAAAGTGGCGAAAAAAGAGTTTTTAATAAAAAATAGTAAAAATCCCTTTTAAAGGGATTTTTCTTTCATGAGGTGTGTAGATGAGAATGAGAAAAAAAGGTTGGGCTGAACCGTATTTAAACAGTCATCCGGAGTGTGTTATATTCGATGGAAATAGTAAAAGAGGACAATGGGGTAGTGGTTATGCGTCTGTTCATTTAGAAATTGGGTGTGGCAAAGGAGATTATATTACAAAGATGGCATTAGCTAATCCAACTACATTATGGATAGGTATTGAAAAAGAGTTGAATGTTGCGGCAATTACGGCAAAAAAAATTGTTGAACAAGAAGTAACTAATGCATTGTTACTACCAATTGATGCATCAAGTTGTTTAAGTTGGTTTGATGATAGTGAAATTGATGCGATACATTTGAACTTTAGTGATCCTTGGGTTCAAAGGGGTTATCGTAAACGTCGTTTATCGCATGGATTATTTTTACAAGAATATTCTAGAATATTAAAAAATGGTGGAAATGTTATCATGAAAACAGATAACCGTAGTTTATTTGAGTTTTCGTTGGTTGAATTTGCTCAATACAATTATCAATTAATGGAAGTTAGTCTTGATTTTAGAAGTACACATAATGATGATGCGATTAGCGAATATGAAGCTAAATTTATTGCGGATGGCCTAAAGATTCATCGAGGTATTTTCAAAAGTCCTAAAAGATAGTATACTATAAGCTAGAAAGGTGGAAATGTTATGAAACGCTTACTTTTAATTACCTTAACATTTTTACTGATAGGATGTACTAAGGCGACAGGAACATTATCATCGCAGTTACCAGAACTTCTTAAAAAAACAGCAGCGATGCCATATGGTATTCCTGATAATCAGAAATATTTATATTCTTATTATATTGAACCAAGCATTGGACGTGTTCAAAGTAAAGAAACGAGCAATGTCTTCTTAAAACACGGTACTCAGTTTGTTATGAATTTGAATGTTTTTAATATTGTAAATCAAGAATATTATCCTGAACAAAATACGATTCAACAAGCGATGAACAATGAACAATATTTGATACTAAAAATAGAGGATACGTATACGGATTATAAACAACAATCTTATCCATATGTCTGTTATATCTATCAAGTAAACAATCAGTTTTCAGCGGAATTTATTTCGCCTACAACAACGTTCTATTGTATAGGTACTGAAGGTCAATTATTATCTATCGTACCGGAAATGTTAAAGATTGCACGTACTATTGAAGTAAATAAACCAGAAGTTTTAGCGCGTTATTCGTTTCGTGAACTTAAAAAAAGTGAAAAGGAAATGTTAGAATATTTTGATGTAGCAATTCCTGAAAGTGGACGAGTTGATGAAATGATTTCGGATAAGAATCATGCGAGTTCTTTAGTTAATGAGAATTTAGAACAAACTGAAACACCAACAGATGGATTACTTACGAAAACAGATGACTTACAAGATCGCTTTAAGTAATATTTAGCTTTACAATTAACGGTTTAATGCATTAAAATATATAAAAAGGAGAATACTTTTATGAAAAAATGGTTAAAAAATTTATTGTTTGAAGAAGATGGTGAAGAGGAAATTGAAGTAATCCCAGAAAAACCACAAAATATAAGGCAAGAAACTTTAGTAAAAGAAGAAGTTAAGCCGGTGAAAAAGTTTGAATTTATCAATCAAGAAGAGCCTACAATTAATGTATCGCGTAATTTTTTTGTCGATGAGCCGACAACGACTAAACAGGAGCCAGTGATGTTTTTTAATACAACAACACAACCATCGGATGAACCTCAATTTTATAAAAAGTTAGATGCTATTAATGAAATTGAACAACCGAAGATAGAAAAACCTAAAATCGGCATCGACATTGAAGAAGTTACATTAAGACCTCGTCAAAAGAAACCATCATCAATAACAAATTTAAAATATAAACAAACAACACCTTATGAAAGAACACCGGTCATTAGTCCGATGTTTGGTATTAGTGATAAAGATGCGGAATCAGTAATTCCTACTAGTCCTAAAAAGGCTAAAATCTCTTTAGAGAGTGGAAAGGGTTCTATTATTTCACCAATGTATGGATTAAATCAAGCTAGTGATGTCGTTGTTGAAAAACAACCATCAACAAAAGTGACTACACCTATAGTAGAGACTGCTTCTAAACCGATTAGTAACCAAGAAGCGCAAGTAAATTATTCGTTGGATGATATTTTAGCGAGAACGAAGGTTATTTCTGATACTAGTATGGATTCTAATATGTTTGCGAGTGAAATTTTAGATACTAAATCGAAAAAAGTAATTACTAGTCGTAACTTAAGTTTATTTGATGATGAAGAATAATACAATGTACTATTTTATTGGGATTAAAGGAACAGGAATGGCCGCTTTAGCATGTATTTTACATGATTTGGGGCATACTGTACGTGGTAGTGATTTAACGAAGCATTTTTTTACTGAAGATGAATTAGTTAAAAGAGGCATTATAATTGATGAATTTAATCATTCTCTTATTGATGATCATTCCATCGTTATTATTGGGAATGCTTTTAAGGATGACTTTTATGATGTTCAACTTGCTAAAAATAATGAAACAGTAACATTATATCGATATCATGACTTTCTAGGCCAATTAATGAGTAATTACAATAGTGTTTGTGTTAGTGGAAGTCATGGCAAAACAACAACGACAGGTATGTTAACATCCGTTTTATCGACTACATTTAATACTGGATACTTAATTGGTGATGGTAGTGGTAAAATCGAGAAAGATTGCGAAGTACTATGTGTAGAAGCATGTGAATATCGCCGTCATTTTTTAGCGTATCATCCTGATTATTTAATTATTACAAATGTTGAAATTGATCATGTTGATTATTTTAAATCAAAAGAAGATTATCGTTTAGCGTATGAAGAGTTTGCTCAACAAGTGAAGTCACGTATTGTTGTATTTGGTGATGATGACGAAACACGTAAGTTAAATCTTGGTGATAAAGCTTTTTGGGTTGGTGAGAATGATAATAATGATTGTATTGCTAAAAATGTCGTTGTTTCAACGACATCAACATCATTTGATTGTTATATTCACAATGAATTTGTTTATCATTTTAACTTACCGATTGTTGGCAAACATTTGTTATGGGATGCATTATGTGTTATTGGTATTGCTTATTTAAAAAATATTCCCTTTAAAACAATTGAAGAAGGTTTTTATCATTTTAAAGGTGTTAAACGTCGCTTTGTGATTGAACATCACGGTAATAATGTATTTATTGATGATTATGCTCATCATCCTACTGAAGTACTTATGACGATACGTTCAGCGAAACAGCGTTTTCCGAATAAAAAGTTAGTAGCTATTTTTAAACCACACCGTGTATCGCGCGTCTATTATTTTGCTCAAGATTTTGCGGATGCTTTAAAAGAAGCAGATCGTGTGTATTGTTGCGATTTTACGAGCATCGATGACAAGGAAGATGGAATTGATATTGATATTCATTATTTAACGGATAAAATTGAGAACTCTATTATATTATCTGAAGATATGGATGGTGCTTTACAATTAGCGAAGGAAGCGGATTGTGTCTTTCTCTTTATGTCGAGCAAAGATATTTATGGCTTAGCGGAAATGGTGAAAGAAGTAATTGATAATACAATCGAATAGGACATTGTCCTATTTTTATTTTGTTAAGCGTTATCATTTTTATTGAAAATTTTTTCATATTTGTTATAATAATAAAGGAAGGTGAAAACTATGGATGAATTACTTATAGCAGCTAAAAATGTATCCTTGCAATTACTACCAGTTTTGGGGGTAATAGCACTTATTTATCTTTGTATCTTATTAAACAAATTATCGAGACTTGTTGAGAAAGCAACAGACACTGTTTCTTCTTTAGATGAAACAGTATCCTTAGTTGATAAGAGTTTAACTAAGGTGCAATATCCACTTGATTCAGCCGTAAAACTTAGTAAAACAGTGGATGAGGTACATGAAAAGTCAATTGAAGCGATACAAAATGCTAGTGAGTATGTTGTAGAGAATGTTTCAGTATTAAAGGATTTTGTGAAAGAAAAAATTGATTCAACGAAAAGTAGATAAGAGAGGAAAATAATGATGACGGATGAAGTGAAAAACGATGTAATCGACGAAGCATTAGAATCACTAAAACACAAGATTGAGATTGAAAAAGAAGATATTCAAGTAGAAAATGGTGAAGATGTAGATCGTAATTTTTCAATTCCATTTCAAGAAGAAAAGAAAGTGGAAGAGAAAAAACCATTTTTGAAAAAATTTGAAGCTTTTACGGATTCATTAAGTCATGCAGTTGACAAAGAAAAAGTAAAAGAAACGTTTGAAAAGATTAAAGAAAGTTCAATTAAAACGGCTGAATCGACTAAAGCGAAAGTAGAAGAAATTGCTCAAAATCCTGAATTGAATGAAAAAATGGCACAAGCCAAAGAGAAAATTACTGATGTAGGCGAGAAAATGGGTAAATCAATTACTTCTGGATATGAAAAAGTAATTGAAACAAAATCAATTAAAAACGTTCTTGATAAAGTAAATGAAGAAACAGAAAAGTTAAAAAAAGAAGTAGATGATTTTATGGCTAAGCCAGAAGTAAATGAAAAAATTGAAAAGGCAAAAGACATTACCATTGATATTACTGAAAAAGCAGCAATCAAGGTGAAAGAATGGCTTCGACCTTCTGCTGAAGAAGTAGAAAAAGGTGAAGAATTATTTGATGAAGCTGTCGCTGATATCGTTGCTGTAGATGATGAAATCGTTGATGATGGTGCTGTTAGTAAAGAAGAGGAAAACTAATGAAGCGTGTTACCATTTATGATGTAGCAAAGGATGCTGGTGTTTCTCTTGCGACAGTTTCCCGCGTTATTAATGGAAGCGATGTCGTAAAAGGTCCTACTAAAGAAAAAGTAGAAGCTTCAATAGAAAAACTAGGCTATAAACCAAATGCAATTGCTCAAGGGTTGGCGTTAAGTAAAACGACAACGATTGCTCTTGTAATTCCTGAAGCAAGTTATGTGTTTACTGGTCAAATTATCAATGGTGTGATTGCGGTTGCGAGTATGTACAATTACAACATCATCTTACATACAACCATGGAAGGTATTACTGATATTAAAGAGATGGTTGAAAAGATTATTAAATCAAATGTGGACGGAGTTGTTATTTATAACGATAAACTGCTAGCTCATGATATGGAAACATTAGGAAAATATCATATTCCTATTGTATTAATCGGTAATCAAGTATCTGCTGAACACGTTTGTTCGGTATATGTTGATATTGAAAAATTAGTGTATGATTATACGAAACAGGCAATTGCACAAGGTAAAACAAACATTGCATTGCTAGAAGATCGTAAGAACAGTTATTCAATGATGCAAATGGTGAAAGGAATTACACGTGCATTAAATGAAGTTGGACTTCCTTTTGATAATTATTTACGTATTCCAGAGGAGCATCGTACATCATATAAGTTTATGCAACAATATTTGAAAGACCATCGTCACGATTTAATTATTGCTAATCGTGATTCTCAAGCAATGGCAATCTGTAATGCCGCAGTTGAGAATGGTTATTCAGTTCCTAATGATATTGAAGTATTATGTATTATTGATACGAAGTATAATACCGTATTTAGACCACAAATTTCTAGTTTCTCTATTCCAGCATATGATTTAGGGATGGTTTCGATGCGTGTAATGACTAAAATGTTGAGTGGAGTTGAGGTAGAAGATAAGGAAATTGAATTAAGTTACTTATTTACTCCTAGACAATCGACAAAGTAGTGAATATTTGGTACAATGTAACAGCTAAGTGGCACTTTATGTAGCTAGGCTGTTATCGTACTAGTTGCTTATAAGTCGTCCTTATGGATGACTTTTTAATAGGAGGAAATATGGATTTTTTAGATGAATTATCTTGGCGTGGATTAGTAAAAGATTGTACTGATATTGAAGGATTACGAGAAAAGTTAAAATCACCAGTAAGTGCGTATTGTGGATTTGATCCTACTGCTGATTCGTTGCATGTTGGTCATTTACAACAAATTATTTTACTTCGTCGCTATCAACTTGCAGGACATCGTCCTATCGCTTTATGCGGTGGAGCTACTGGTATGATAGGAGATCCTCGTCCAACAACAGAACGAAAATTATTAACTGTGGATGAAATTGCTCACAATGTGGATTGTGTTAAAAATCAACTTTCAGCGTTTTTGGATTTTAGTGAAGGAAAAGCACTATTGTTAAATAACTATGATTGGTTAGGTTCTATTAATATTTTAGATTTTTTACGCATTTATGGTAAACATTTTAATGTTAACTACATGATCAACAAGGACACGATTGCTTCACGTCTTGCTACTGGTATTTCCTATACTGAATTTACTTATACGATATTACAAGCGATGGATTGGTTGCATTTATATAAAAATTATCAATGTGAACTTCAAATTGGTGGTTCTGATCAATGGGGAAATTTAGTTTCTGGTGTTGATTTGATTCGTAAAATGGGTGATGGAACAGATAAAGTATTTGGTATCACTTCACCACTTATTACCAAGAGTGATGGTTCTAAATTTGGTAAGAGTGAAGGTGGAAATGTTTGGTTAGATCCTAAAAAGACTAGTCCATATGAATTCTATCAATTTTGGATTAATATTGGTGATAATGATATTGTTTCATTATTAAAACGTTTATCCTTTAAATCAGTTGATGAAATTAATGAATTAGAAAAATCGGTAGCAGAACAACCTCATCTTCGTTTAGCACAAAAAGCATTAGCAAATGAGTTGTGTGAAATTGTTCATGGAAAAAATGGTTTAGAAAGTGCACTTCGCATTACGGAAACATTGTTTAAAGGCAATTTAAAAGAGTTAAGCGCTGATGAAATTCGTCAAGGATTGCATGATGTACCATCTTTTGTAATTAGTGATGGTGATAATATTATTGATGTCTTAGTAGCAGGTAAGATTGCTTCTAGTAAACGTGAAGCTAGAGAGCTTATCGCAAATGGTTCTATTGCGGTAAATGGTGAAAAAATAGTTGATTCTTCTTTACTGTTGACTAAAGTGGATAGTCTTGACGGAAGTTTAACGATCATCAAAAAAGGGAAGAAGAATTATTTTAAGTGTGAGTTTTAGATTAAAAAAAGCGAATGTGCTTTTTTTAGTTTAACAATAGTTCATAAAAATTTGATCAATCATCAAATTTTTATAGTGAACGAATGGAGAGGTAGAACATGTTTAAGAAAATAGGGTTAGTTATTGTATTGTTCCTATTGTATTTAGGCGGATGTCAAAAAAAAGAATCTGTCGATGATCAACAATTACGATACAATTCATTGTATGAAATGTTAGAAAAACATGAACAATTTAAAACGGAGACAGCACTTTTTAGTTATGAAGTTCAGATAGAAAAGATGGACGATCATTATATATATTATGTTATTGTTGATGAACCAAAGATTAATATGTTTGATGTTGCTATGTTAGTCATTGATAATAGCAATGATCAAAAGAAAATGTATCCTAATAGCGGTATTTTTAGTGATAAAATACAATCGATGGTTCCATCGCAAATTAATCGTTCTAAAGGATATATTAAAGGTTCTATTTTAAGTGGTGAATGTAGTTTAGATGAAACGTCATTAAAACTATTAGTTTCGTGGAAAGAAGTTCTTGGTTCTTCAACGACTATGTATGAGTTTATTCAGATTGATTTATCGTCATTGAAATAGGAGGTTAGTATGAGTAAAGCAAAAAAATCGTTTATTTCTGGAGCTCTTACGAGCTCTGCCGGTATTTTTGTTTCTAAGGCATTAGGACTTTTATATATGGTGCCATTTACCGCTATGGCTGGTGGTGAAAAGAATATGTTTTTTTATAGCCAAGCATATACGTATTATGACGTTCTTTTACAATTAAGTACGGCAGGTATTCCTTTTGCGATTGCGGCTATGGTGGCGAAATATGCAAATAAAGGTGACTATAAAACCGTTCTATTAATTCGTAAATGTGCAATGGCTTTAATGTTATTAAGTGGGTTTGTGATGGCTATTTTCTTTGTTTTACTATCGTCTCCTTTATCGGTTTCGGTTTTAGGAAAAGAGGCAACTGCTAGTGATATTCAAACGATGAAAAACACTTTTTTAATTTTATCGGTGGCAATTGTTTTTGTACCTTTTTTAAGTTCGTATCGTGCTTTTTATCAAGGTTTAAAAGAGTTAAAAGCGTATGCTTTTTCCCAAGTGTTAGAACAGTTAACGCGTGTTCTTTTTTTACTTGGACTAGGTGCCATCTGTGTATATATTTTTAAGATGGATAGTATTTATGCTATCTATATGGCTGTTGTATCAACGAGTATTGCGGCAATTATAGCAATCATTTATTATATAAACTTTGATAAAAAGAATATTGGTGTTATTAATCGTGCTGCACGCTTACAAGATGATAGCTCAATGAATGCGAAAGAAATTATTATTGAGATGGTAGCGTATGGAGTTCCTTATTTTATCGCTGCTATTTTAGGAAATAGTATGAACATTGTCAACAACAATTACTTTATGAATGCGATGGCTAAAACAGCGACAAGTTATGAAGATGCGAAAGTCCTTTTAGCAATCATTCAAGTACAATGCAATAAATTAACATCCATCCCTCAAGTATTAGCTATTGGTTTTTCTACCGGAATAGTTCCATATTTAACCATTTCTTTAGAAAATAAAAATTGGTCTGAACTGCAAAAAAATGTGAATGATGCTCTTGATACTGTATTGTATATTGCGATGCCTTTATGTTTCTGTCTTTTTGCTTTAGCAGAACCTATTTATTATGTGATGTATGGCAATCGTCATTTAGCGTATGGTGCAGATGCTTTGCGTTGGAGTAGTTTATTAGCTCTTACTGGAACATTATCACCGATATGTAGTTCCATGATGATGGCACTTCGTTTTCGTCAACAAAGCTTATTGTATTTATTGTTAGGTTTTATCGTTAAAATCGCAACTTTTTTCCCAATGATTCATTTGTTTGGTTATAGTGGTGCAATTACTTCAAGTGTAGTGACGTCGGTTGTTGTAATATACTGTAATTTACGTTTAATTAAAGATAAGTTTAATGTGTCTTATGAAAAAACATGGAATCGTTTCTTTCGAATGGTTGTCTCTATAGTTGCGATGAATGGTTTATTTTATCTTCTTCAATTACTATTTCCGTTTGATGTAAGTCATAAACTTATCAGTCTATTTCAACTTCTTGTATATGGTAGTGCTGGACTACTTATTTACGTTTCGGTGTCCTCATGGTTACAACTGCCACAAGCAATCTTTGGCAAAAGCGTTAAAAACTTGTTGATGAGAGGTAAATGATGAGTCGATTAGATAAGGTTCTTTCAGAAAAAGGATTTGGTACACGAAAAGAAGTTAAAAAAATTATTAAAGATAAGCTAGTGATGGTGAATGATAACATCATTACTAAAGATGATTTTAAAGTAAGTGTTGGTGATACAATTAGTGTTGATGAGTCACAATTTATTTACGAAGAATTTGTTTATATTATGTTAAATAAACCACAAGGTGTCATTAGTGCTACTGAAGATGAGCGTCATCAAACAGTATTAGATTGCATTAGTGATAAAACAAAAGGGTTGTTTCCGGTTGGTCGATTAGATATTGATACGGAAGGATTGTGTTTTATTAGTAATGATGGTAAATTAGCTCATCGACTACTTTCTCCGAATAGAAAATGTTATAAGACATATTATGTTGAAATTTCAGTTCCATTAACAAAAGATAATATTATTTCTTTAGAAAATGGTATTACAATTGGTGATGAGGTTTGTAAGCCAGCTATCGTTGAAATCATCGATGAAACTCGTTTGCATTTATCAATTATGGAAGGAAAATATCATCAAGTAAAAAGAATGATGCTTGCATGTGGTAGTGAAGTGACGTATTTAAAAAGGTTAACGATTGGCTCATTAACCTTAGATAATCAATTACAGTGTGGTCAGTGGCGCTATTTAACGCTAGAAGAAATAGAACAACTATCCCAGTAAATTTTCTAAATCAATCTCATCGTACAATAGTGTCTGATGAGTAGCGTAATTAGTTAGTGAAGCAATGACTTTGTTTGTTAAATAGGTTGGGGTACTAGCACCGCTTGTTACTCCAATTTTATTTTTGCCGATGAGTTGACTTTCTTGAATATCAAGATGAGTTTCAATTAGATATACATCTTGTATTTTTGCATTCAGCGCAATTTCTTTTAGTTTAGCGGTGTTATTACTATGAGGATCGCCAACGACAAACAAACAATCTAATTTTTTTGCTTTACTGATTGCTTCTTGACGGACACGAGTGGCATTGCATAATTCATCGGCGATGACAAGATGTGGATATTTTTTCTGGCATGCAGTAAATAGAGATGCAATTTCAAGTAATGACATCGTCGTTTGATTTGTTAAAAAGACGTTGTCGTAGTGTCCTAACTCATCGAGGTCACTTTCTTTGGTGATTAAATGAACTCTTGAAGAAAGCGCTAGTACTGCTTCAGCTTCGGGATGAAATTGTTTACCGACATAAAGAACTTCAAAATCTTCTTGTAGTTTATCTTTAACCAATTGTTGGGTTTTTAAAACATCGATACAAGAAGCATCGACTACTTTTAATCCTTTTTTTTTAGCTTTAGTAATGACTTCTTCACTGACACCATGGGCAGTGAAGATAACAATGCCTTCATCGATATGATCAAGTAATTGTAAACGAGATTGATGTTTATGATCAATACAATGTATATTTTTAAGTTCAAGGGCTTTAATTACGTATTGATTGTGTACAATCATCCCTAACATGGTAATTTTCTCGTTTGGATAGTCTTTAGCAGTATTCATTGCTAAATTGATGGCTCTTACAACACCTTTACAATATCCGCGAGGGCTTATTAGAATTATTTCCATTATTTTCATTCCTTTCTACGTCTAAAACTAGTATAATTCATATTGCAGGAGGTTTCTATGAAAAAATTTAAAGAGTACAATTTTAATGACTATACACACCGTTTTATTGAAGAAAACGGTTTTGTTACACCAACACCAATTCAAGAAATGGTGATGACTAAAGCTTTAAAAGGCCACGATATTGTGGCAATATCGGATACTGGTACTGGTAAAAGCCATGCTTTTTTAATTCCTTTAATGGAAATGATTGATACAACCAATGAAAGTGTTCAAGCGGTAATTACGGCGCCAACACGAGAATTAGCAACTCAATTGTACAATGCGGCGAAAGTGATGATGAAAGTAAATCCTTCTCTTCGTGTTAAATGCATTACTGGTGGGGTTGAACGCAGTAAAATGGCTTCGTCGATTAAACAACAACCACATCTTGTAATTGGTACACCAGGAAGAATTAAGGATTTATTTTTAACGGATACAGTATTGCGTGTTGATACGGCGAAAATTTATGTTGTCGATGAAGCGGATATGACACTAGAATATGGCTTTTTAGAAGATGTTGATGCGATTTGTGGACGAATGGGCGATAAATTACAAATGCTTGTGTTTAGTGCAACGATTCCACAGTCTTTAGAACCGTTTTTAAAGAAATACATGGATAATCCAATCATTGTAAAAGGAAAGTCAGAACATGCCTTAAAACCACAAATAGACCATGTTCTCGTCCCTTGTAAGCATAAAAGCTATGCGGAAACATGTTTAGATATTTTACCAGGGTTTATGCCGTATGTTTGTTTGATTTTTGCTAATACTAGAGAAGATGCTAGTGAAGTAGCGAAAGTATTACGAGCGAACAATGTTCGTTTAGTGGAGCTTCATGGTGGTCTTACATCAAGAGAGCGTCGTCAAGCGATGAGAGAATTTCAAGGTTTAAAACAATCGTATGTTGTAGCGACCGATATTGCTTCTCGTGGTTTAGATATTGAAGGAATTACTCATGTTATATCTCTTGGATTTCCTTCTGATTTAAGTTTCTATATTCATCGATCAGGAAGAACTGGTAGAGCGGGAAAAAGCGGAACGTGTTATGCATTATATAAAGATAAAGATGAAAAAAGCATTGTGTTATTAAAACAAAGAGGTATTGAATTTCGTCATGCCTCGTATCGTAATGGGGCATGGATTGATGTAGAACCTTGGAAACCACAACGTAGTAGTAAAAAAGAACAACGGGAAAAAGAAATTGTTCAATTGTTGCATCGTAAAAAGGAAAAAGTTAAACCAGGGTATAAAAAGAAAAGAAACGAAGAAATTGAAAAAATTCATCGTCGTGAACGTCGAGAGATGATTAAGGCCGATATTAAACATCAACGTGTGGAACGCTATAAAAACAATCAACGCCTTAAATCAAGTGGAGAAAAAGAAGAATGATACTTGGCAGTCATACATCGATGAAAGCTCCTGATTTTATTGCTGGAAGTGTTTTAGAAGCGGTGAGCTATGGAGCAAATGCACTCATGATTTATACTGGCGCACCACAAAATACCCGACGTACAGAAGTGAGTAAACTAAAAGTAGAACAGGCGCATCAACTCTTGAAACAACACAATATTGCTTTAGAACATGTTGTTGTTCATGCACCATACATTATCAATTTAGCGAATACAACGAAAAAACAGGTAAGTGATTTAGCGGTTGAGTTTTTACAGATGGAAGTTCAACGAGTACAAGAAATGGGATTTAAATATTTAGTTTTACATCCTGGTTCTTATGTTGATGGAACAATGGAAGCAGGCTTACAATCCATCATTGATGGGTTAAATAGTATTTCTAATGATAAGGTGATGATATTATTAGAAACAATGGCAGGGAAAGGAACGGAAATTGGTTTTGAATTTAAACATCTTAAAACAATTTTAGATAACTTACATACTCCTGAACAATTTGGTGTTTGTTTGGATACGTGTCATATTCATGATGCTGGATACGATGTTCGTGATGTGGATGGAATATTGAATCATTTTGATGACATCATTGGCCTTGAAAAATTACGTGTAATTCATATTAATGATTCAAAAAATAAAAAAGGCGACCGTAAAGATCGCCACGCCAACATTGATGATGGTCATATCGGTTTTGAAACACTTCATCGCTTTTGTCATCATCCTAAATTACAATCGGTGATTAAAATATTAGAAACGCCGTGGATTGACGGTAAAGCACCATATAAAGAAGAAATTGAATTATTGCGTAAAATCTAACTCAAATAATTCAATTAATTTTTCACTTACACCATAGTCGAGGTTTGATTTAACAATACAATCCGCGACTTTTTTTGTGTTTTCCATTGCATTTGCCATGGCACAACCAAGACCGGCAACTTTTAATTGCGGAATATCGTTTTCACCATCACCGAAACTTACCATTTCTTCTACTGGAATTGATGTTAGTTTGGCTAAGGTGTGTAAAGCTTCTCCTTTATTGACACCTTTGGCAAGTGCTTCAAGCCATATTGGATTGACTAAAAAGGTATCAATATCTTGTTGTTGTTTTAACTGTTCATTAAATTGTTTTAAACTAGAACTCGTTGCGGAAAAACATACTTTTACCGCATCATGTAGTTGTAAAGGATTAAAACAATAATGAACTTTTTGTTTATGACTTTGATGCAACATCCATCGTAAATTTTGTAGGAAACAAAATAAAACACTAATAAAACCATTCTTTTTAGGGATAATGATAAAGGCTTCATGTTGGTAAAATACTTGGGTAATAATACCAAAGTCATAGCCTAATTTAACTAAGTTATTTACTTGTTCACTACTAAGACGAGCATTTTCAATTGTTTCACCAGTACCACAATTTTTGATGAATTGACCATTGCCACCGATAAAAAAGCCATGGTATTTTTCTAGTTGTAAAGAGTCAATAAAACCTCTACAACCATCAATTGGTCGTCCTGTATTTATCGCAAAGCGAATGCCTTGTTGTTGTAGTTTAATGATGGTATCAATGGTTCTATCCATTAATTTTGATTGTTGGTGAAGTAAAGTTCCATCTAAATCACAAACAACCATTTTATACTTTTTATTCATTATCATTGACCATCTTTAATATTTCTTCTTTTAAGACGCGTACAATATCTTGTTGTGGTACTGTTTTGATGAGTTTTCCTTTTTTAAATAAAATAGCACTATCTTTGCCTCCAGCAATGCCGATATCACTGCGTGATGCTTCTTGTGGACCGTTTACTGGACAGCCCATAATCGCAACTTCAATATCACTGTTGATCGTTAAAAGGAAGGTTTCAATTTCTTCAACGATTGGTACCATATCGTATTGAATTCTACCACATGTTGGACAAGCGATTAAATTTGCAACATTGTCTACTAAATCAAAACAACGTAAAAGTGGTCGACAGATTAACATTTCTTTTACTGGATCACCACTTACGGAAATACGAATCGTATCACCAATTCCTTGCGATAATAACACTCCTAAGGCAGCACTTGATTTAATGGCTGAGGTGTTAAATGAACCGGCTTCAGTGACACCTAAATGTAGGGGATAAGAAAAGGTGTTTGCGGCAGCTTGATAGGCAGCAATGGTTAAAGGAACATTGCTTGATTTAAACGATAAACATATATCATAAAATCCCATCGATTCTAAATAGTTTACTTGTTTTTGAGCACTTTCAATCATTGCTTCAACACAAGGTTTGCCGTATTTTTCAAGTAATTCTTTTTCTAAGGAACCACTATTAATACCAATACGAATAGGTACTTTCTTCAATTTACATTGTTCGACAATCATTTCAACATTTTTTTGACTACCAATATTTCCGGGATTAATACGAATTTTATCGATTCCTTGTTCGATAACAATAAGAGCTAAACGATAATTAAAATGAATATCCGCAATTAAAGGAATAGAAACTTGTTGTTTTATTTTAGAGATACTATAAGCATCTTCTTCGTCTAAAATGGCTAAACGAACAAGTTGACATCCATGTTTTTGTAGGGAATTAATCTGTTTTACAGTGGCCTCAATATCTTTTGTTTTAGTATTGGTCATGGATTGAATAATGCATTTATTTTGACCGCCAAGTTGAACATTACCAACCATTATAGTACGTGTTTCATTTCTTTTCATAAAAAATCCTCCGTTTTTATTATACAACAAAAGATTGACTTAATTCGATATATAAGGTAACATAACAGTGTTATCTAGTGGAGGATACAATGAATAATGAAGTAAAAAGGCGGCTTCTATTCAGTAGTAAGAAAGAATTTTTGGAAAAAGGGTATCATCAAGCATCACTAAGAACCATTTGTAAAAATGCCGATGTAACAACAGGAGCATTGTATTTTTTCTTTAAAGACAAAGAAGATGTTTTTGCTAGTTTAGTGGAAGAACCATTAAATAAAATTAAAGAAGAAATAAAAAATCACTATCAAAAGGAATTACTTGATGGTGGAGATTTTGATTATTTGGATGATTTAGTTGTAGCAGAGAAGATTGTTCGTTTAATGTATGAGTATTATGATGAAATGCAGTTATTATTGTGTAAAAGTCAAGGTTCTCGATTTGAGAATGTCATTGATGACTTTGTAGCGATCACAGAGAAACAATATCGTCAGTTATTTAAAAATACGATTAACAACGATATGATGTTTCATTGGTTAGCGCACATGCACGTTGATGTATTTGTCTTTATGATCACTCATGAACGTGATGTTGAAAAGGCAGTGAATAGTATTTTACCAATTATGCAATATCTATTTAAAGGTTCAGTTAGCGACTAATGTCGCTTTCATTTTAAGCAGTAGATAACAGTGTTATGTAGGAGGCGCTATGAGTATTAAAATCAATAATGTGACAAAGAGTTATGGTCAAAACGAGACTTATACCATCGTATTAAAAGGAATTACAACAACAATTCAACAAGGGAGTATTGTTGTTATTGTCGGCAGTAGTGGATCAGGAAAATCAACGCTTTTAAATTGTATTGGCGCTTTAGAAGAAATTGATAGTGGCAGTATTGTAGTGGATGATGTTGATTTAAATAACTGTTCGAAAGATGATTTAAGTGTCTATCGCCGTGAAAAATTAGGGTTTATTTTTCAGTTTTACAATTTGATTTCTAATTTGACGTGCAAAGAAAACATTGAAGTTTGTCGTTATTTAACAAAAAATCCACTGGATTTACATGAATTATTATCGTTATTACAGTTAAGTGAACATCAACATAAATATCCTTCACAACTATCCGGTGGTCAACAACAGAGGTGTTCGATTGCTAGAGCTTTAATTAAAAATCCATCCATTTTGTTGTGTGATGAACCTACAGGTGCACTAGATTCAACAACTGCTAAAAATTTATTGTTGTTGCTGGAAAAAATTAATGAAACGTATAAAACAACAATTGTCATTGTTACGCACAATGATGTCATTAAACAAATGGCTCATCAAGTGATAGTGATGAAAGATGGACAAATTGAAAGTGATAGTTACAATGAACATCGTTTAAAAGCGATGGAATTAACAGGATTATAATATGAATAAAGCTCTACAAAATCGTATTTTTCGTGATATTAAACATAATTTCTTTCGCTATCTTGCTTTATCGTGTTTAATTGTTGCGGGTGTTTATTTGATAGTTAGTATGGTTGGTGCCGCTGAAACTGTGATCATTCAAACTAAAAAAATAGCTCAACAAAACAATGTTCAAGATGGTCATTTCTGTGTGTTTACACCATTAACGAACAATCAAGTAAAATCAAACATGGAAGAACAATTTTATATTGATATTTCTTTAGAAACAAATGATGTTCTTCGCATCTTTAAAAATCGTGAACGCATTGATTTACTTGTGTTGGATGAAGGAAGAATCGCTCAAAAAGACGATGAAATTGTCCTTGAAAAGCAATTTTCTCGTCATCATCAATTTAAGGTTAATGATACTATTGTAGTTAATCATCAACAGTTTACGATTGTTGGTATTGGTAGTGTGAGTGATTATGAAAATGTACTAAAGAAACCTTCTGACAGTAATGCTTCTAGTCAAAATTTTGGTTTAGCGTTTGTATCATCATCGTCCTTTAAACAATTAATGAAAGACTATAAAACAGAGTATTGTTATAGCTTTATAAGTGATGATAGTGAGAAATTAAAAAAAGAGATTCAACAAATAAAAATTAACGTTAATGAAGTAGATGATGTTTATTTTCAAGAGTTTATTCGTGAAAAATTAAAAGATAAACATAATATTACAAATAAAATAAATGAGTTAAATGATGGATTAAGTGATTTTAGTGATGGATTAAGTACAATTGATGATAAGACACAACTTATGGCTGAAGGTTTAAGTACGATAAAAAAAGGTGTTAGTACAATCGATAGTAATTCGCATTCTTTAGTAAAAGGTTCAAAACAAGTCACTGAAGTGTTGAAACAATTAGATGATTCTCTTCGTCAAATAGAAGATTATGGTACTACAATTGAAAAAGTTAAAAATTCTTCTACAACTGTATTAGAAGCTTTGTCTTTGGTTAAACAATCAATGGATTTGACTGTTTCTTTAAAACAACAATATGAATTAATGAAACAAGGAATCGATATTTCTAGTGAAGAAGCAAGTAAAATTGATGGTATTTCATCTATTTTACTTGAAAAGGTTGATAAACAACATGAAGAAATAAAACAAAATATAACACTTATCCTTTCTTCGTATCAACAATTCCATGAAGGAATGGTTGAATTTACAAATAAACTGTTGGAAGTTAATCAATCGATGAAACAAGTAAAAGAAACAATATCATTACTTAGAAAAAATATGGAAATGATGAATGATGGTGTTATTGAGTATACAAGTGGAGTTAATACCATCAACACACAATTAGGTAAACTTGAAGAAGGGTTTTTGAACTTATCAAAAGCAAGTCACGTAATAAGTAATGAAGCAAAAAAGATTAGCGATAAGAGTGATGAATTTCAAAAAGAAACAAAAACACTGCTCGATGAAAAATTTCCTTTGGAAATTAATAATGTAACAAGTTTTATGACTAAAGAAGAAAACGGAAGAATATTTGCCGCTAGTAACGACCAAATTATTAATAAAATGGGTGGTCTTTTTGCAGGAATTATCGTGATGATTTTATTTGCCTACGTTATTGCGGTGTTTATTGTTTTTTCTCTTGATAGTGATCGTAGTGTTATTGGAACATTACTTGCGATGGGAGTTAGTAAAAAAGAATTAATTGTTCATTATTTACAAGTTCCATTGCTGTTAAGTTTTGTTTCTGGTGTACTTGGTGTACTATTAGGATTTAGTACGTTTGGCGTTAATTTTCAGCTTAATGATTGTGTTAACTATTTTTCCATGCCACCATTAGAAATGATGTATCCACTATATTTAATTGTTTATGGAATTGTTCTTCCTCCATTTATTGTAGTGATTGTTAATTATTATGTGATTAATCAACAGTTATCACAAACAGTTGTTTCTTTAGTTCGTAATCGTACTAAAGAGGATGGTGTTATTTTGCCTCAATTTAAAAAGCTTTCTTTTATTGCTCGATTTCAAGTAAAACAGATGATTAAAGAAATACGTAGTACATTGACAGTGGTAGGTGGTTTATTTCTATGTTTGTTGTTGATGTTTTTAGCGGTTAATTGTTTTGTGTTGTGTGAAAACATTAAACATGAAACAAAAAATGATACGAAATATTCAATGATGTATGTATTAAAATATCCTGAAAAAAATGAAATGAAAGAAAAGGCTTTTTTAAAAACATTAAAAAAGAAACACTTAGGATATACATTAGATATTTCACTTCTTGGAATTAATAAAGATAATCCTTATTTTAACGCAAGTGTTGTCGATGAAAAAAATAAGGTTGTTATTTCTAGTGCTGTCAGTAGAAAATTAAATTTAAAGGTAAATGATACACTTATTTTAACGGATGATATTGAACACATCGATTATGCCTTTACTGTCATTGATATTATTCCATATGCGACAGATTTATCAGTATTTATGGATATTGATGCGATGCGTAGTTTATTTCATGAAGAAAGTGATTTTTATAATGTGTTATTTAGTGACTCACCTTTAGAAATCGATGAGAAGAGATTGTATACGAAACTAACAAAAGAAGAAATTATTACAGCATCGCTTGTTTTTACGGAAATGATGTTACCAATGATTACAACGTTGTTGATAGCGTCCATCTTTTTATTTATTCTTGTTATTTTCTTAATGTCAAAAGTGATGGTGGATCGATCGATAATGAATATTTCATTATTAAAATTATTTGGTTATAACGATAAAGAAAGTAGAAGATTGTATTTAGTTGGTAATATTTATTTGATTGGCATTGCTACAGCGATACTAATGCCAATATGTAAAAAAATAATGGATAGCGTTTATCCACTATTAGTGGCTAATGTTGCTTGTTCCATTAATTTATTGATTCCATGGTATTATTATGTACTTATTTATTGTGGTATTATCGTAGTTACACTTATTATTATTGAAATTCTTTATCATCGTGTTAAGAAAATTCCTGCCAATTTAATACTTAAACATCGTGATTAAAGGCTTTTTTAGCGATTTCTTTGTTGCGATTAGCTAAAGCGATAATATCGATTTTATCTAAAATGGTTAAATTGAGTGATTGTACAACTTCTAACGTTTCATAATAAAATATGTTTTTAGTGAATAAATCAGGATTATGATAATCTAAACCAACAATAATTTTGCAGTGATGTTGTTGAATGATTTTCCAAAATTCAAGATAAGGATAAGCATAGCGCTTACCATTCGGATATTCTCTTTTACCATAGCGAACGCCACCACAGTTTAATTCTAATGGTACATCGTATTGTAATGACGCTTTAGCAATGATAGTTGCGGCTTCAGTACACGCTTTATCCCACGTAGGATAACTAAACATAAACACATCAGGATGACATACGACATCAACCAATCCTTTAGACATAGCGTACTCTACTTGTTTGGCGTATTGAATCACTTCATTGGGTTTTGTGATAAAGAAATAATCAATTCCATCAATATCACTACCATGTTGTCCTAAAATACAATAGTCAAAAAGCTGACGATAACGCAAAGTATCGCTTAATTGTGATGGAAAATATTCGTATTCAATTCCTAAAAAGATTGTTATTTGATTTTTGTATTTTTCTTTTAAATGATTGATGGAAGTGATATACTCATCAAGTTGTTCATAGTTCATTCTAATGCTTGGATTAGGTTGTTTATATGGTGCGTGGTCTGAAAAACCAAGGACAGTGATGCCAGCATTTATCGCACTTAGTACGTAGTCTTCGTCTTCTTTCACGGCGTGACCACATCGTTTAGTATGGGTATGAATATTAAAAGTTAACATGATTTTTCTCCTTTCTAGTTCACTATATCATAAACATATTAAAATAATGTTAATGATAGGAAGAAAATAAGGTTTAAAATACTATAAAATTGATATTTTTATAAAAAAATGATGGTTAATTCATTGATTTATTTAAAATTGTTTTCAAAAAAATAATCTTATGCTATACTTATAGGGCAAGTTCAGGAGGGTAAATAAGTGAGAGAGAATATAACATTTAAGTGTTCTGTATGTAGAGAAGAAAATTACATTGGCACTAGAAACAAACGTAAACAAACCGAAAAAATGGAAATTCAAAAATACTGTTCAGTTTGCAGAAAAAAGACTTTACACAAGGAGAAAAAATAAGGAAAGCCGATGGCTTTTTTTATAATTTATCATGAACGTACAAACTGTTGTTGTAGGTAACTTTCAAACGAATTGTTATATCGTTAAAAAAGAGGGTAAAGTGTTATTTATTGATCCCGGTAAAAATAGTGAGCGCTTAGCTTCATATATTGATACTGATGATAAAGTGGTCGCTATTTTATTGACGCATGGTCATTTTGATCATATTGGTGCGGTGGATGATTTAGCAAAACAATTTCATTGTCCCATTTACATCCATAAAGAGGATGTGAAGATGATTAACAATTGTCCTAGTAATTCCATGATGGGATTAAAAGCAAGTGTTAAACAACCAGTGATTGCTTTTGATAAGGACAGACTAACGATTGATTGTTTCGATATTGATTGTATTCATAGTCCAGGACATACAGAAGGTTCGGTATGTTATGTGATTGAGAATTGTTTGTTTAGTGGTGATGTATTATTTAAAGGTTGTATTGGTCGCTGCGATTTAGAAGGTGGCAATATGACTAAGATGAAACAGAGTTTAAAACAACTTATTACATTAGATGATTCGTTAATTGTGTATCCAGGACATGAAGAGTCAAGTACTCTACGGGAAGAAATGGATCACAATCCGTATTTATTGCGTTTATAACACCTTGAAAAAGGTGTTTTTTTTTAGGAATTTTATTAAGACTTCATAGTATTAATTAGAAAGGAGCGTGAATGATGGAAAAGTTATTGAAACAATGTTTAAGTGTTGCTTTAAATCACAGAGCTAGTGACATTCATTTTACGACGAAAGATAATCAATTATCGGTTTCATTACGTATTGATTCAAAAATGGTGCCAGTTAAAACAAAGGATGTGGATGTACGTTTCTTTCGCTTTCTTCAGTATAAAGCTAATTTAGATGTTAGTAATTTCATTGCTCCACAAACAGGACGATTTGAAATGGAAGTGAGCGGTAAAAAATTATCACTACGCTTTGCGGTTTTAAACACTTCGACAATTAGTAGCGGTGTTCTTCGTATTTTAAATAGTCATGTTTCACTAACCATTAATAAATTAACGTTTGATAAGGATGTTATTGCTTACTTAAATACGATTAAACATCATCGTAGCGGTTTATTTATTATGAGTGGTCCAACTGGTAGTGGTAAGACGACAACGCTTTATACACTATTAAATGACTGTCAAGGAATGAAAGTATTTACTTTAGAAGATCCAATTGAAGTGTATTGTGATAGTTATGTTCAACTACAAATCAATGAAAAACAACATTTAGGCTATGATGAAGGAATTAAACAATTGTTGCGCCATGACCCAGATGTCATTATGATTGGTGAAATTCGTGATAGTGAAGCAGCTAAAATGGCTGTTCGTTGTGCTTTAACCGGACATTTGGTTATTACTAGTTTACATGCCTCCAGTTGTATTTCAGCGATTGAGCGATTATTAGAATTGAATGTGAATAAACATCAATTATTTGATGTATTACAAGGAGTTAGTAATCAACGATTGTATCGTGTAAAAGATAGTATCGATAAAACCGGAGTGTATGAAGTGATGAAAAGAAAGGAGATTGTTCATTATTTTAAAGAACAAACAATGCCAAATGAATTTCAATTCTTACAAGATAAGGTTAAAGAAGCTGTTACAGCCAACATTATTTTTCAAGAAGAAGCGCGACAAGATTTATTTTAGTTTGTCTGATTTACAAGCTATTTGTCAATTATTAGAATGCGGTTATACCTTTAACGAAGCTTCTGTTCTTTGTGAAAACAAACGAAATAAAGTTGTTTTTAATGAAGTAAAACAAAAATTATTACAAGGATATATGATTGAACAGTTGTTTTGTACGTATTGTAAAGGGTCAATCCAACAATATTGTTCTTCTTTTTTATCGTATTTATCCTTTAGTGATAGTTTACGATTAACTATTGATTTAGTGACTATTGAAAATGATAATAAACAACAACAACTAAAACAACTTGGTTATCCTTTAGGATTATTGTTTTGTAGTGTTACGGGTTTGTTTTTATTTAATCGTTTTTGTTTGCCGATGTTGATGACGTTAATGGGTACTTTTGCGAAAAATAAATCATTTTTTATGATGATTTCGTCGATTATTGATTATTTTATAACGATATTTTATGTTGTAACACTTAGTGTTTTAATAAGCATCTATCATTTATTTTCTAAAAAAAATATTGTTAAAACGATTAAAGTAATCCAAACATTACCGTTTAATCAATTGTTTAAACAATGGAATAGTTATGAGTTTGCTATCTTTTTTCGTGAATGTTTAAAAATGGGATGTAAAACAAAAGAAAGCTTAGTGATGTTACAAGCATTACATCATCCAATGTTAGTTGAAACAGCAAAACAAATTGAACTTTCTTTATTAAAGGGAGAAAACTTCGATAGTGCACTTCAACGATCGATGATTGATGAAACCTTACTTCATTTTACAAAAATAGCTTCGGTTAGCTCATCAATGGAAAAGATGTTGGATGGATACATTCAGTTTCATCGATTACGTCATCAAAAAAGACTTAAAAAAATTACAATTATTATTCAATGTTGTACGTATGCTTTAATCAGTTGTGTTATTTTAATCGTTTATCAATTATTATTAACTCCATTATCTATTTTAGTGGAGTTGTAGAAAGGGACGTTATGAAAAAAGGATTTACCTTATTAGAAATGATTATTGTTGTGACCGTATTATCATTAGTATTTATTTTAGCTGTACCAAACATTCAAAAGGTGATGACAATTGTTGAAAAGAAGGGTTGCCAAGCATTAGTAAAAGTCGTTGATTCTGCTATTTTACAATATAAACTTGATAATGAACGATATCCTAGTGATGTTTCTGATTTAGTCAATGCAGGTCTTTTGACTGAGGAACAATTACATTGTGGTGAAAATCAATCGATTGGAATTTCTTATGGACAAGCAGTGTTATATTAAGGGTTTTACATTAGTAGAATGTGTTGTTGTTTTAGCATTATTGTCAATTCTACAACTTTTAACATTGCCTTATGTATATAAGAAAAAGTCTGACTTTTATATTTTTAAAAATGATTATTTAAAGGTTCAAAGTGAAGCAATGGCTACAAGAGAAAAACGTAAAATGGAAATAGATGTTGATGGTATTATTCCATATCCGATTCAATTTAATGCTAAAGGAAATGTGAATAGAGCCCAAACGTGTCTTTTTGATGATAAAAAAGTGGTCATTATGATTGCAGGAGGACGTTTAGTTGATAAAGAATAAACGCGGAATGATCTTATTAGATAGTTTAGTAGCATTGAGTGTAGCTATTATTTGTTGCCAAATTACGATTGTTTCTGTCAATCAAGTAGTGATGAGTAAACAGAAAATAGCAACTTTTTTAACCGGTTTAGAAGAAGATATGACCATGTATTATAAAACGATGAAAGGGTGTCAAGAGTGTATCGAAGAGGAAGTAGCGTCATCGAAATCATCATCGCTACTTCCGTAGCAGTTTTAATCACTAATCTATTAGTAATGTGCTATCACGTCATTAGTTTAAGTGAAAAATTTGATGAGTCGATTCAAGATGAAATTGCATTTAATCAATTACGGTTGGATTTATGCATTGGTTATGATTTTGATGTACATAATGATAGTTTATTGTTTAAAAAAGGATTGGATACTCATAAATTATCCGTTATTAATAATCGTTTAGTGATGCAGCCAGGAACCGTTATTTATGTAAATGATATTGATAGTAGTTATTTTTATAAAGAGGATCAAGTACTTTATATTTGTTATTATCGAAAAAATATTGAGTATAAAAGGGCGATTGCTTATGAATAAAAAAGGGTTTATCAGTCAAGTAACATTGGTAGCTTTATCCGTGATTACCAGTCAAATTGCTTTGATTCATCATCATATCGAGTGTAGTTATCATGTCGTAAATAATATTAAAATAGCGAATGAAACCATCAAACAAGAAATAATAGTAATCAATGATATAAAGTGTAAATTAAGGAATAAACAGAATATTGTTGGTAGTTTTTCAGTGAATAATATTTCATACAATGCACATTATGAAAACGATATTTTACTTGTTTTTATTCAAGGTTTAAAAGAAGAAAGGATGGAAATTATAATTTTAGAGGATAAAATAATTGAATTTATAATTATTTAAAAAAGTTAGTTATAACTTTGTGATTAATTTATCAACATCTTACTGAATTTATGAAAAATGATGATATAATACTATATATGTCGAGGGAGATTGATTGTGAAAAAAGAACATAGTTTATCCATCCTTGTCATCCTCGGTATTTGGTATGTGTTATCAAAGGTTGTAGCTAATGATATCATCATTCCAACAATCGAATCAGTGGTGACTTCATTTATTACGATTGTAGTGTGTGATCACTGTTTAAAAAGTATATTAATAACACTCAGCAGAGTGTTCATTATATGGATGTTATCTCTGATTAGTGCCTTATTGATGGCACTAATGAGTGATAAGTATGTTGTTGTACGAAGATTCTTTGAACCGCTTCATACAATGATTAAGGCGATTCCCACTATTAGTTATTTGATTGTTTGTTTACTGTGGTTTGGGTCTGAAAAAAGTGTTCATGTGGTTGCGTATTTCTTGTTGTTTCCAATTTTCTATCAAATGTTTCTAACTGCTTTACAAAGTGAAAGTGCTGATTTAAAGGATGTGTTTAAAGTGTACCCGGAAAATTGGTGGGATACATTTCGTCTTAGAACACTACCATTATTAAAGCTTAGTGCGATTAATGCTGGTAAAACGGCATTTTCTATGGGTTTAAAAGCAGTTGTGATGGCGGAAATTTTATCGCAGGTAAAAGATGGAATTGGCAAAAGGATGTCTTTAGCAAAACTTGATTTAGATACATCAAGTATCGTAGCTTGGACGATTATCATCCTATTAATTAGTAAAGCTTTTGAAGTTTTACTAGAGTTTATATATAAAAATTTTCTTATAAGGAGGACAAAGGAATGGAAAAGCTAAATGTCGCGGCAAAGAAGAAAATTACAGAAATTGTAGAAAAACATCGTGGTCGGCCCGGTCCAACTAAACTTATGTTGCATGATGTGCAACATGAACTAGGGTACATACCTTTTTATGCAATGGAGCAAATTGCCCAAGCGGCAAATACATCAGTTGCGGAAGTGTATGGAGTAGTAACTTTTTATGCACAGTTTACAACAGAACCTAAAGGCAAACATATTATTAACGTATGTATGGGAACTGCTTGTTATGTAAAGGGTGCACAAAAGATTGTAGAAAAAATTAAAGAAATGACTGGTTCACCAATAAATGGCACTAGTGCTGATGGAATGTTTTCATTGGATGCGACTCGTTGTATTGGTGCATGTGGTTTAGCGCCAGTGGTTGTTATTGATGATAAAGTGTATGGCAATGCTGATCAACACACTCATGTTTATGATGTTATCAATGAATTAATTCAACAAGAAAAAGCTGTATGCTAGCTAAAGAAATCATCGAACTATTAAAGGCTAAACCTTTGAGTGTCTATGATGAGAGATGGTTAGAACAAGAATATTATTATGGTTTTGCGAGTGATTTAATGAGTGATGCCTTAGTGATGATTGATGCAAAAACGGAAGCAACTGTATTAATAACCGGCTTGGCGAATGTTCAAAGCATTCGTACAGCGGAAATGCTTGATTTATCGTTGATTATATTAGTGCGTGGCAAACAGATGGATGAGGAATCATTAATGGTTGCTAAAGCAAAAAATATTACTATCCTTTCGACTGATTATAAAATGTTTGAAGCGTGCGGTATCCTTTATCAAGGAAGAATGAAACCCTGTGCTTAAAAAGGAATATACGGTCGAAAAAGATGATTTTGCAAGCGCTGGTTTAATATCGAGTCAAATTAAGCAATTATTACAGCAGTTAGGTATTTCCTCTGATGTTTTACGTCGAGTAGCTGTAGCAAGTTATGAAAGTGAAATTAACATGTTAATTCATGCTTATGGAGGAAAGATTACCTTATTATTAAATGATGAAGGGTATTTGTCTATCGTATTTAATGATGTTGGCCCAGGTATTTTGGACATTGAAAAAGCAATGACACCTGGTTATTCAACAGCGAGTGACAAAGCGCGACAAATGGGCTTTGGTGCTGGCATGGGACTATTTAATATAAAGCGAGTTTCGGATAACTTTAATATTGAATCTTCCCCAGCAGGTACGATACTTACAATTGGATTTAACCTATGAAATCAGTGATTAGCTATACGTTGGAAAAATGCAGTAAGTGCATGAAATGTTTAAAGATTTGTCCAACGGAAGCTATTACAATAGTAAATTCACGTGTTGTCATTGATCATGAAAAATGTACAAATTGTGGTAAATGTTTATCGTCATGTTACCATCAAGGATTACAAGCAAAGGGAAGTACCTTATATGATATCGCAAACTATGATTATACGGTATGTATCGTTCCTTCTGCACTTATTAGCGACTGTAAAAATCAAGAAGAAGCACAAGAATTGTTTTACGCGATAAAGTGCCTTGGTTTTGATGAAGTAGTCGATATTACGGACATAGAAGGTCAAGTATACTTAGAAACCATTGAGTTATCAAGAGCGCAAAAGGGAAATAGCTTTATTTCTTCGTTTTGTCCTGTAATTAATGAGTTATTAGCAATCAAATATCCTACGTTATTACCGCATTTAATGCCACTAGAGTATCCTAGTGAAATTGCGGCTAAAACAATAAGAAAACGATTGTCTGATAAAGGACGAGTTGGTATCTTTAATTGTTGTGAGTGTGTTTCTAAATTACATCTTGCGAAGTATCCTTACGGTGACCAAAGCTTTGAAGTTGATCATGCATTATCTATTGTCGATATTTTTCCGAAAATAAAAGCTAATTTCAAAAAAGGTAAGATGGAAACATGTTTTAATCGAGAAGGACTTCAAAGTGTCAATCCTTCTATGATGATGCATCGTGATGATATCTTAGTTGCGGATGGTTTTGATAAAGTAATGCATATTTTAGAATTAGCTGAATTTAATCAACTGAGTGAATTTTGTTGCATCATGTTATTTCCTTGTTTTAACGGCTGTTTAGGCGGTAGTTTATTGTGGGGTAATAGTTACATCATGAAAACAAACATTCAGGAATTATGTCCAGTAAAAGACAAAGAAATTGCGACACTACCGTTAGAAGAATTATATGGTTTGTGTATTATTAATAAAACAAAAGAATTAGGGCGATTTAAAGAGCGTTTTATCTTTTTTAACAAGGTGAATGAACAATTAGAAAAGTTACCTGGTTATGACTGTGGTGCTTGTGGTTATCCTAGTTGTCGCATTGTTGCTGAACAAATCGCTATGGGAAAACAATCATTATCAGCATGTCGTATTTTAAATGCTATGGAAGTAGGTGATAACGATGAAAGTAAGTGATATCGTCAAAGCAACGGGTTTTAGCATTGTTACAAAAGAAAGTACCACGAATAAAGAAGTTGAAGGTGTCTTTGTTGGTGATTTACTTAGTTGGGTAATGGGTAATGGTGAACCAAGTAGTGCTTGGATTACGGTTCAAGGACACTTAAATGTTATTGCGGTTGCCGTATTAAGAGAGTTTAGTTGTATTATTTTAGCGGATAACGCACCAATTAGTGATGAAACAATCGAAAAAGCTAATGACGAAAATGTTGCGATTTTATTGTCACGTTGTAGTGCTTACAAAACGTGTAAAATAATGGTTAACTTAGGTTTATAGATGTTTGCCGATCTTCATATTCATAGTTGTTTATCACCATGTTCGGATGATTCCATGACGATTAATAACATTATTCAAATGGCATTATTAAAAGAATTATCCTTGATTGCGATTACTGATCACAATTCAACGAAAAATCTACCATGTTTCGATGCCCTTTTAAAAAAGTACGATATAAAAGGGTGGTATGGAATTGAACTTCAAACGATTGAAGAAGTGCATGTATTAGCGTATTTTAGTCATTTATCGGATGCATTAGCTATGCAACCATGGATTGATCGACATTTACAAAAAGTGGCTAATAAACCGGATTATTTTGGTAATCAACTCATCGTAAACGAAAATGATGAAGTCATTGAACATGAAGAATACTTATTATTATCGTCAATCAACGCAACCTTAGAACAATGCATTGAACAAATTCATCAATGTCGTGGAAAAGCTGTTTTAGCTCATGTGTTTGATCGAGCGAATAGTATTACCCATCAATTAGGTTTTATTCCAAAGACATGTAAGTTTGATGGATTAGAACTAAAAGATTTTAGTGAAAAAGAAAAAATTAAATCAATGTATCCTTGGATTGATACGGTATATTTCTTTAATTCGGATGCTCATCAACTCATTGATATCAATGAAGCTACTTTTTTCTTAAAAGAAAAAGACATTGAGAAATTTTGGGGGAATTGTTTATGATGCAAGATGTAGCAATGCATCTACTAGAAATAGTGATGAATAGTATTAGTGCCAAGGCAACTGATATTGATATTACCATTGAAGAAAATCATACAAACAATATATTACTATTACAAGTAGTCGATAATGGTTGTGGTATGAGTGACGATATTAAAAAGAAAGTAATAGATCCTTTTGTAACATCACGAAAAACGAGAAAAATTGGTTTAGGTTTATCCTTTTTTAAAGGATTATGTGATGTATGTAATGGTAGCTTTCATCTTGAATCAGAAGTAGGCGTAGGTACAACGATTGAAGCAACCTTACAACTTGATCATTGGGATTTACCACCTTTAGGGAATATTGGTGAACTAATGATGTTTGCTATTAGTAACAATGATAGTATCAATTATAGGTTAACATTTTTAAGTAAAACTGAATTTATCTTCACATCCAAAGAAATTAAAGACGTATTAGATGGGGCAAGTATGCAGGATAGTGCGATTTTACTTTGGATTAAAGAATATATTAATGAACATATACAACAAGCGAAGGAGGATAAGCATGAAGAGCTTAGATGAATTAAAGAAAATGCGCGATGCTGCTTTGAAAAAAGTAGAAATGCGTGAAGGTGACAAAGAGTACCGTGTTGTCGTAGGTATGGCAACGTGTGGTATCGCATCTGGGGCAAGACCGGTGCTAAATCGTTTAGTCGAAGAAACATCAAAAAACAACTATCCATGTACAGTAACACAAACAGGATGTATCGGTTTATGTGTATATGAACCAATTGTCGAAATTTTTGATAAAGAAGGGAAAAAAGTAACGTATATTCGTGTAAATGCAGATATGGCAGCTGAAATATTAGCTGAGCATGTTGGAAAAGGAAATATTCTTGAAGCTTACACAATCAATAGCGTGAAATAAGGATAAGTATGGAAAGAATACATGTATTAGTGTGTGCAGGTACAGGCTGTACTTCTTCAAACTCATCGTTAATTATTGAACGCTTTAAAGAATTATTACCAAAATATGGTCTTGAAAATGAAGTTAAAGTTTTAAAAACAGGATGTTTTGGTTTGTGTCAAAAAGGACCTATCATTGCGGTTCATCCAGATAAAGTATTCTATAACCACGTTACAGTGGAAGATGTAGAAGAAATTATTAGCGAACACTTATTAAAAGGTCGTCCAGTTAAACGTATTGAATTAAGTGATATTGACGAAAAAACTAAAGAGAAAATCTTTGAAATTGATAAAATTCGTTTTTATGCAAAACAAAAACGTATTGCCTTAAAAAATTGTGGAAACATTAATCCTGAAGATATTCAAGAATACATTGCGATGGATGGTTATTTAGGCTTAGGTAAAGCTCTTACTGAAATGACACCACAAGAAGTAATCGATGAAATGAAAAAATCAGGATTACGTGGTAGAGGAGGCGGAGGTTTCCCTACTGGTATTAAATGGCAATTTGCGGCAGATCAGCCAAAAGGTCAAAAATACGTTATCTGTAATGCGGATGAAGGCGATCCAGGAGCATTTATGGACCGTTCTATTCTTGAAGGGGATCCACATGCGATTATTGAAGCAATGGCAATCGCAGGTTATGCGATTGGTGCAAACTATGGTTATGTGTATGTTCGTGCGGAATATCCAATTGCGGTAAGTCGTTTTGAAAAAGCATTGAATGAAGCTCATGCATTAGGTTTATTAGGTAATGATATTTTAGGAACTGGTTTTGCCTTTGACATTGAAGTTCGTTTAGGAGCTGGAGCTTTCGTTTGTGGTGAAGAAACAGCCCTAATTATGTCGATTGAAGGAAAACGTGGTATGCCAGTATCAAAACCACCATTCCCGGCAGTAAGTGGTGTTTGGGGTAAACCAACCATTATTAATAACGTAGAAACTTTAGCGAACGTTCCACAAATTATATTAAAAGGTTCTGCTTGGTTTGCAAGTATGGGTACAGAAAAATCAAAAGGAACGAAAGTATTTGCTTTAGGTGGAAAAATTACCAACACTGGTTTAGTAGAAATTCCAATGGGTACAACATTACGTGATGTTATCTATGAAATTGGTGGCGGATGTCCAAACAATAAAAACTTTAAAGCGGTTCAAACTGGTGGTCCATCAGGTGGATGTTTAACGGAAAAAGACTTAGATACACCAATCGATTTTGATAACCTTGTAAAACTTGGTTCAATGATGGGATCTGGTGGTATGATCGTTCTTGATGAAGATAACTGTATGGTGGACGTTGCTCGTTTCTATATGGACTTTATCGTAGATGAATCATGTGGTAAATGTACACCATGTCGTGTTGGTACAAAACGTTTATTAGAAATGTTAATTGAGATTTGTGAAGGTCGTGGTACCCTTGAAATGCTTGATGAAATGGAAGAGCTTGGCCAACGTATTAAAGAAACGGCATTATGTGGTTTAGGTCAAACAGCGGCTAATCCAGTGTTATCAACAATCGCTCAATTTAGAGATGAGTATATTGCTCATATCGTAGACAAAAAATGTCCTGCTGGTGTATGTAAAGCATTGCTTGAATACCATGTTATTCCTGAAGCATGTAAGAAATGTAGTTTATGTGCTAAACAATGTCCAGTTGATGCGATTAGTGGCGTTCCTGGTAAAGAAGTATACAAAATTGATACAACAAAATGTATCAAATGTGGTGCTTGTATGTCAGCATGTCGATTTAAGGCAATAGAAATTCGATAGGAGGAGAAAGAAATGTCAATGGTAAACTTGAAAATAAACTCTATTCCTGTGCAAGTAGAAGCAGGTTCAACAGTACTTGATGCTGCTTTAAAAGCTGGCGTATCGATTCCTACATTATGTTATTTTAAAAATTTAAACAAATCTGGTGCATGTCGAGTTTGTTTAGTTGAAATAAAAGGAGTTCGTAATTTAGCAGCTTCTTGTAACTATCCAGTTGTAGAAGGAATGGAAGTTTTTACAAACACAAAACGTGTTATGGAAGGACGTCGTAATTCTGTAGAACTTATTATGTCTAACCACAATAAAAACTGTTTAAGTTGTAAAAGAAATCAAAATTGTGAGCTTCAAACATTAGCTCAACAATTAAATATTCGTGAAAATAAATTTGAAGGAAAACATACTTCGCCAACATATGATGAAGTAGCTCCAGGTATCGTTCGTGATACGAGCAAATGTGTTCTTTGTGGACGTTGTATCAGCGCATGTAAAACATACCAAGGAATTGGTGTATTAGGATTCAATGGTCGTGGTTTCAATACAAAAGTTGGACCAGCATTTGATAAATCATTCGCTGACGTAAACTGTATGCAATGTGGACAATGTATTATCGTATGTCCAGTTGGCGCATTAACGGAAAAAGAAAACATTCATGATGTTATTAATGCATTAAATGATCCAACAAAACACGTTCTAATCCAAACAGCTCCTGCCGTTCGTGCATCTCTTGGAGAAGAATTTGATAATCCAGTAGGAACACGTGTTACTGGTAAAATGGCTGCGGCATTAAGACGTTGTGGCTTTGAACGAGTATACGATACTAACTTTGGTGCTGACTTAACGATTATGGAAGAAGGAACTGAATTTATTCACCGTGTTCAAAATAATGGAACTCTACCAATGATTACATCATGTTCTCCAGGATGGGTTCGTTACATTGAATTTGAATATCCTGAACTATTAGGTCATTTAAGTAGCTGTAAGAGTCCTCATATGATGTTAGGAGCTGTTTTAAAGACATATTATGCTCAAGCAAAAGGAATCGATCCTAAAGATGTTTACGTTGTTTCGGTAATGCCTTGTACAGCGAAAAAAGCTGAAATTGTACGTGAAGAAAATAAAGTTGATGGCTTAGCGGATGTGGATGCGGTTCTTACAACTCGTGAATGTGGCCGTTTAATTAAAATGTTTGGTATAGATTTCAATAATTTACCGAATGAAGAATTTGATCAAGACATGTTTGGTGAATATTCTGGAGCTGGTGTTATCTTTGGTGCAACTGGTGGAGTTATGGAAGCTGCCCTTAGAACAGTAAAAGAAATCCTTGAAAAGAAACCATTAGATGATGTAAACTTTGAAGTAGTTCGTGGTATGGCTGGAGTAAAAGAAGCAACATTAAACATCGCTGGAATCGATGTAAATATTGCGGTAGTTAGCTCAATGGTAAATACAAAACCACTTCTTGAACAAATTAAAAATGGAACTTCTAAATACCATTTCATTGAAGTAATGGGTTGTCCAGGTGGATGTATTAATGGTGGTGGTCAATCAATTATTCCATCAGCATTTAAAAATAGACTTGAACCACTTGATTATAAGACATTACGTGCAAAAACATTGTATGATGAAGATGTAAGTTGTGAAAAACGTAAATCTCATGAAAATACCCAAATTCAAGAATTGTATAAAAATTTCTTAGGTGAACCAGGTGGTCATTTAGCTCATAAATTACTACACACTCACTATACAGGAAAACCACGTTTTAAAATTGAAGACTAAAGACGAGAAATCGTCTTTTTTAGGTATTGTTGATTAAGTTGGGGTTTTGCTAATTGACAGCTATGAATT
>CAZTII010000009.1:0-43579 GCA_964613305.1 uncultured Erysipelotrichaceae bacterium | reverse complement strand
AACAATAGTATTTAACTTAAAAAACTTGACTATTTTTATAGGTTGATTATAATTAAGTTACAGGCGTGTTATTGGAAACAAGCATGAGCCATCAGAACTTTTTCTGATGGCTTTTTATGTTGTAAGGAGGAAATGAAATGGCATTTTTTAAGAAAGTTAACAATGAAGTATCACTGTATAGTCCATGCGTTGGCGACTATATTCCACAAGAAAAAATTAATGACCAAGTATTTTCACAAGGATTGGTTGGTAAGGGTTTTGCGATTAAACCAACGAGTAATTTGATTTATGCTCCAGTTGATGGAACTATTTCAATGATTTTTCCAACAAAACATGCGATTGGTTTTGCGTGCAATGGTGAGATTGAATGTATTTTACACGTAGGTGTTGATACGGTGAATTTAAAAGGTGAAGGCTTTGAAGTGTGTGTGAGTGAGGGTGATGTTGTGAAAGCGGGGACACTCTTGATGAAAGTTGACTTTGATGCGATTAGAAACAGCAATTATCATGACGACGTGATTGTTGTAGTACAAAATACGAAATCTTTTTCTATAACCTCATCGCTAGATACAGTAGGGTTAAAAGATGTCATTGCCGTTTGTAAGTAAATACTTTATCGTAAAAATCTTAAATCATAATGTTGTTATGGCTAAAGATGAAGATAATCGTGAGGTTATTGTCTTTGGTAAAGGAATTGGTTTTAATAAAAAAAATGATGATTGTATTATAGATGGTTTTGAAAAGGTTTATGAAATTAAAAATGAGAAAAATCGTGAAGCTTATCAAGAATTAGTAAGTAATGCGGATGAAGAAGTATTGTTGGCGTCAGAATCGATTATTTCTAAAATGATTGAAAAATTTGGTAAACAATACAATGAAAAACTGCATGTTTCTTTGTTGGATCATCTTATATTTTCAGTGAAACGATATAAAGAAAAATTAGTGATTGGTAATATTTTTCTTGAAGAGATTGAATATATGTATCCTAGAGAATTTGCTTTTTCGAAGGAAATGGTTGATTTAGTGAATAAAATTTTGAAAATAAATCTTCCGAGTTCCGAAATTGGTTTTATTTGTATGCATATTCATTCAGCATTAAATGATAGTGAAGCTGGTTTGAGTAATTTAGTGATTCGTATTATTGGTGATTCGGTGGAATTGATTGAAAGAGAAACAGGTATTTCTCTGTGTAGTACAAATGTTTTAAAACAGAGATTAGTGACACATTTAAAATTTGCTTTAAAAAGAGCGATTGATGGTATTGAATTAGATAATCCGATTGAAGGAATTATTAAGAGTAAATATCGAAAAACATACCATTTAGCGGAAAAGTTAAAAGATTATATACATGATGAATATGGTATTTTATTGAATGAAGGGGAAGTTTGTTATCTTACTATCCATATTCAAAACATATTAAATCAAGGAGGATAATATGCTCGATATCGTAAAGGGAAAACTTATTGTTTCATGTCAAGCGTTACCGGAAGAACCATTACATAGCTCTTATATTATGTCACGTATGGCGTATGCGGCTAAAGTTGGTGGTGCTAGTGGAATACGCGCCCAAAGTAAAGAAGATATTTTAGAGATTATGAATGTGGTAGATTTACCAGTGATTGGTATTGTGAAACGTAATTATGGGGATTGTTTAGTGTATATTACGCCAACTAAAAAAGAAGTGGATGAGTTGTTAGAAACTAAGTGTCAGATGATTGCGTTGGATGCGACATTTAGAGAACGACCAAATGGTGAAAAAATTAAAGAGTTAGTTGATTATATTCATGAGAATGGACGATTGGCAATGGCTGATTGTTCTACGTATGAAGAGTGTATGGAAGCAGAGAAGATAGGTTTTGATTGTGTATCGACAACGCTTTGTGGCTATACAAGTGATTCAAGAAATTTAGACGGACCTGACTTGCAACTCATTAAAAGAGTTGTCCAAGATTGTAAAATTCCAGTGATTGCTGAAGGGAAAATCAATACTCCAAATGATTTAGTTCTTGTGATGGAGTGTGGTGTCCACTGTGCTGTTGTCGGCGGTGCTATTACACGACCTCATTTAATCACCGAAAAATTTGCAAAGGTTTTAAAAAAATAAGGAGGAAGAAAGGTATGTTTAAAGAGTTACAAAAGATTGGTAAAGCATTCATGCTCCCTATCGCCATACTACCAGCTGCAGGTTTATTGCTTGGTATTGGTGGGGCGCTATCTAACCCAGTGAATATCGCTGCGTATCCAGTATTAAACAATGCATTTTTACAAGGAATTTTTGGTGTAATGAGTGCAGCTGGAAGTATTGTATTTGGTAATTTAGCATTATTATTGTGTATTGGTTTATGTATTGGTTTGGCTAAAAAAGACAAAGGAACAGCTGCTTTAGCAGGTGTTGTTGGCTTCTTAGTAATGACCGCAACAATTGGGGCAATGTTGAAAATATTTAAACCTGAAGGCGCTGGAATCGATACTGGAGTAATCGGTGCTATCGTTGTCGGTGTTGTTACAGTTAATCTTCATAACAAATATCAAAACATTGAATTACCTCAAGCATTAGGGTTCTTTGGTGGTTCACGTTTTGTTCCAATCGTTACTTCATTTGCATCTATTTTTATTGGTGTTGCATTCTTCTTAGTATGGCCACCATTTCAAAATATGCTTGTAAGTAGCGGTGAAGTAATTTCTAAAGCAGGTCCTGTTGGTTCATTCTTCTATGGCTTCTTAATGAGACTTTGTGGTGCCGTTGGTCTTCACCATATGATTTATCCAATGTTCTGGTATACAGAGCTTGGTGGTGTTGAAACAGTAGCGGGTGTTAGTGTTGCTGGTGCGCAAAAGATTTTCTTTGCTCAACTTGCAGATCCTAACCATACTGGTTTATATACTGAAGGAACACGTTTCTTTGCCGGAAGATTTTCAACAATGATGTTTGGTTTACCAGCAGCATGTCTTGCAATGTATCACTGTGTTGCAAAAGATAAACGTAAAGCATATGCTGGTTTATTCTTTGGTGTTGCATTAACGTCATTTATTACCGGAATTACTGAACCAATCGAATTTATGTTCTTATTCGTTTCTCCAGTATTGTACGTAATTCATGCTTTCTTGGATGGTGTTTCATTCTTTATTGCTGATATTTTAAATATTTCAATCGGTAATACTTTCTCAGGTGGTGTGATTGACTTTACATTGTTTGGTATATTACAAGGAAATGCTAAAACAAATTGGATGATTCAAATTCCATTTGGTGCAGCTTGGGCTGTTTTATATTACTTCGTATTTAAAACATTTATTTTAAAATTCAATGTATTAACACCAGGTCGTGGTGAAGATGATGTGGATGATGAAGGAAATGCAACAGCTGTTATTGAAACTAAATCATCGATTAAAGATGCTTCTTATGTTATTATTGACGCATTAGGCGGAAAAGAAAATATTGAAGATGTTGATGCATGTATCACTCGTTTAAGAGTATCGGTAAAATCAGTTGCGAAAGTAAATAAAGATGTTCTTAAGAAATTAGGTGCAACCGATGTTCTTGAAGTAGGTGGTGGTATTCAAGCTATTTACGGGGCTAAAGCAATTTTATACAAGAATAACATCGTTGAAATTTTAGGTTTAGACGATTAATGTGACAAAACTATAATATTGATTATTATAGTTTTTTTTATGGTTTACTTAAAACGTGATATAATTATTGGCGGAGGTTTACTTTATGTATAAAATATTTAATAGTCAAGCGATTACTCGTCAACAACGCTTTAGTAGAGCGATACTTGTTGGCTCAGTGACAGCTTTTGTTTTAGCGATCGTGTATGGTTTTATTTCATCATTGATGCACATTGAATTTTCAATCGCTTTTGTTGGTATGGGTTATGCGATTGGTTGGGTAATTTGTAATTATGGTCGTGGAGTTCAATTACAATTTTCTATTTTAGGTGCTTTTTTAGCAGCATTTTCTTTTATGATTGCTGATTTAATTGCTTATTTTGGTTTTGCTGTACTAGTTCCTAGTAATTTTCTTCCTAGTTTTATTATTTATGTATCGATGTTATTTAATTTAACGAGTATTAGTTCACTATTAGGCTTTTTATTTCGAGCGTATGGTGTTTATATAGCGTATATTAATTCTCGCATAGGCGGTCACTAATATGTCTAGACCTACGTGGATTGAGATAAACGTTGATGCATTTCAACATAATTTACGTCGTATAAAAGAAGTATCAAATAAAGAAATTATGGCTGTTTTAAAAGCAAATGCCTATGGTGCAGGTGATCTTGAAATGGCTTTTTATGCTAGTGAAGTTGGTGTTAATTTTTTTGCGGTAAGTAGCTTTGATGAAGCGTTATACTTAAGAAATAATGGTTGTATTGGCGAAATATTAGTTTTAGGGTATGTTAGTCCTTCGGATTTAAAGGCATGTGTTGAACATTCTATTTCAGTGACAGCGATATCATTGGATTGGTTAAAAAAAGCAGTTAAAACAGCGTGTTATGGCTTAAAAGTTCATTTAAAAGTGGATACTGGAATGAATCGACTTGGATTTAAAAGTGTTGAAGAAGTGAAACAAGGAATTTCTTTAATTCGTTATATTTTTAAAATTGAAGGAATTTTTACTCATTTTGCATGTGCTGATGATTGTTTAAATAAAAAAAATGAACAACAATATTCCATGTTTAAAGCAATTGTCGAGTCATGTGATTATTCTTTTAAATGGATTCATGCGGATAATTCAGATGGTATGTTAGATTTTGATCATGATCTTTGTAATATTGGTCGTTGTGGTATTGCGATGTATGGTTATGCTTCAAACGATCATCAATTACAACCTGTATTTTCGTTATATACAAAAATTGTTTGCATGAAAGAAATTGAACAATTTGAAACGGTGAGTTATGGTGCTGAATATGTGGCGTCTAATAAAGAATGGATTGCGACATTACCTATCGGTTATGCAGATGGGTTTAGTAAACGTAATCAAGGAAGGGATGTTTGGATTTCTGAGCGTTGTCCAATTGTTGGTCGTATTTGTATGGATCAAATGATGGTTCGTTGTCCTTCTTTTTATGATATTGAAACGATAGTAGAAATTTTTGGTGACCATATTTCTCTTTCAGAGGTAGCATCTGATAATAATACAATCATCTATGAAATATTAACGACGTTAAGTGATCGCTTAACTCGTATTTATAAAAAGAATGGAGTAGAGGTTTGTTATAAAAACAAACGATTTATGTAAATTTTACCTAAATTTAACAATTGCATAATATTACCTTTATATAAATACTATATCCTTACAGTGTACAAAGAGTACGTGGAGGATTGAAATGAAAAAGATTTTAGTTTGTTTGTCACTCTTATTAATGGTTGGTTGCGGTAGTACAAAAACAGAAGCAACTCCAACTCCTGAAGTTAAGACAGCAAGTGTTATCAATGTTTATACTCGTGATTCATCAAGTGGAACTCGTGAAGCGTTTGAAAAAGCAATCGGTTTAAAAGAATTAACAAAAACTGCGATTGAAGTTTCTTCAAATGGTGATATGGTTACTAAAGTTAAAACTGATGAGCACGGTATTGGTTATGCTTCAATTAGTACAGACTTTGAAGCAAATGGTGTTAAACCTTTATCATTTGAAGGTGTTAAACCTACTAAAGAAGCAGTTATTGATGGTAGCTACGGTATGCAACGTCCTTTTAGTTACGTAACTCGTAGTGCTGGTGATTATACGAGCAAAGAACAAGAAGAATTAGTTGTTGCCTTTATTGACTTTATGAGCAATTCTATTGAAGGTATGATGATTGTTGAACATGCGGGTGGAGTTGTTAATGCTAGTAAAGGTGTAGCATGGGCTACTCTTGCTGAAAAACATCCAATTGTTAAAAAAGATAACTCAGCGATTACAATTACTACTGCTGGTTCTACATCAGTTGACAAAACTCTTAAAGCTGCTTTAGAAGCATTTGTTCCTATGGCTGGTAACTTCAAATTCGTTATGAATCAAACTGGTTCTTCAGATGGTTACAAACGTGTTTTAGGTGGAGAAAAAGACGGTGTGAATCGTGCGGATATCGGTTTTGCATCTCGTAAATTTAAAGATGGTGAAGAAGATACAACAAAAGCATTATTAACTGGTGCTTACTGTTTAGATGCTGTTGTAGCAATCGTTAACCCAAAAAACAACTTGGAAAATTTATCTAAAGACACATTGTCTAAAGTATATAACGGAGAAATTACAGACTTTTCATTGTGCAAATAGTATGACTAAAACAAAACTATTGGATAAGTTCTTTCAATATTTATTTATGGCAATGGCGATTTTATCGTCAAGTGTAATAGTAGTACTTACTCTCTTCATTGTTATGAAGGGAGTTTCTCCGTTTCTTCCAAGTTATCCGCATGGACAAGTTTCTTTCATTGATTTTTTATTCGGCCTAAGTTATCGTCAAGATAAACATATTTATGGTGTGGGCTTTATTATTATTAATACATTGGTTTCGGCATTTTTTGCCTTACTTATCGCTTTTCCTATTTCAGTATTAACGTCTCTCTTTATCGTAAAAATTGCACCTAAAAAAATAGGGGCAATCATGAAATCAGTTGTGGAATTATTGTCTAGTATTCCAAGTATTGTCTATGGTGTATTTGCTTCTGGTGTTATTGCTCCAATGGTTCGTAATTTAGCGGCATCATTCAATATTACGACAGCTGGTGGTAGTTCGTTATTAACGGTTGTTATTTTATTGGCGGTGATGATATTTCCTACTATTACTTCGATGTCTATGGTAGCAATTGAGGCAGTTGATCGTGATTTGGAAAATGCTTCGATGGCTCTTGGTGCTACAGTAACGCAAACAAATTTTAAAGTGGTATTAATTAGTGCTAAATCAGGTATTTTTGCGGGAGCTATTTTAGGTTTGGGTCGTGCTTTTGGTGAGGCTACAGCGGTAGCGATGGTTGCTGGTAATAAGTTATTTGGTCCAACATTTAATCCATTTGATATTACTAGAACTTTAACTAGTACAATGCTTGCTGGTTTAAAAGAAACAACCGGTGTCGATTACGATATTCGTTTCTCGATTGGTATCGTGTTGATGGCTGTTATTTTAATTAGTAATGCTATTTTAAATGCGGTAAAAAGAAAAGTTGGTAATAATGCATGAGAAAAAAGGATATAATATATAATGTAATTACATATATGGCAAGTGCCATTAGTTGCATTATTTTAGGGGCAATCTTAATATTTGTATTTCAACGTGGTATTAAAGTATTAAATTTTGATTTATTACGGAATGATTATTGGTCAAAGAATTACTTGGTCGCTGTAGTAAATGATAAAGCTGGTAATTTTGTAAAACCTGATTCAATTGCTGCTGAACAGTTTTCTAGTAAATGGGGTATTGCCGTAGATGATTATGTTACTTCGTCAAAAGATAAAGTAATTCGAGTGACATATATTGACGCCAATTCACCATTTAAAGAAGTTGTCAGTACAACAGCTGGTGAAAGTGAAGGAAAAAAGATTAATTTTGATGTTGGGTATACAATTGAAAAAATTGATTCTAAAGATGCGTCAGGAAATATCTTATTAAGTGGTAAGATTTTAGGTAGTGATAGTAAAGCAATTATTCAAACATTAGAGAAATCAGAAAGTGTTTCTTCCATGTACATTAAAAGTGCTGGTGGAGGTATTCGTAGTTCTCTAGTCGCAACCTTTTATTTGATTTTAATTTCGCTTTCTATTTCACTACCAATTGGTATTTCAAGTGCTATTTATCTTCATGAATATGCTTCTAAAACACGGATGAACGCTTTAATTCGTCAAGGTATTGAAGTGTTAACAGGTGTTCCAAGCATTATTTATGGGTTAATGGGTATTACGGTATTATTCCCGGTAACAGCGTTATTTGGTGCTAAAACAACGAGTGTGTTATTAGGTGGTTTAACGATGTCCGTTATTTTATTGCCAACAATTATTCGTTCAACGGAAGAAGCATTAATTGTTGTTCCTAAGGGATTGCGTGATGGTAGTTTATCACTTGGCGCAACTAAATCACAAACCATTTTTAAGGTAGTTTTACCTAGTTGCATTAATGGTATATTAACTGGTGTTCTGCTAAGTATTGGACGCGTTATTGGTGAGTCGGCTGCTTTAATTTATACGATGGGTACCTTCATTAATGACTCGGTTACATTGCTTGGACAGTCTACGTCATTATCGTTGATGATTTGGAGTTTTATGTCATCAGAAAATCCTAATTTTGAATTAGCGAGCGCAATTTCATTAATTATATTAATTTTTGTATTAGGTTTAAATATAATAGTAAAAATTATCGGTAAACGACTAAATAAGTCGTTTGGTTAAAGGAGAAACTATGGAAGCAAGTTTTGATGTAAAAAATCTAGATTTATATTATGGTGAAAAACAAGCATTAAAGAAAATTAACATGCAAATCATGAAAAATAAAGTAACGGCGTTTATTGGACCATCAGGATGTGGTAAATCAACGTTCTTACGTTGTCTTAATCGAATGAATGATTTAATCGAAGGATGTCGTATTGAAGGTATTATTAAGATGGATAATCAAAACATCTTAAGCGATAAAATGGATGTCGTCGCATTACGTACGAAAGTAGGTATGGTGTTTCAAAAGCCAAACCCCTTCCCAATGTCTATTTTCGATAATGTTGCCTACGGTCCACGCTGTCAAGGATTAAAGGATAAAGCAAAGTTGGAAGAAATTGTTGTTACTTCATTAAAACAAGCGGCATTGTACGATGAAGTAAGTGATCGTTTGCATGAAAGTGCATTAGGTTTAAGTGGAGGGCAACAACAACGTCTTTGTATTGCTAGAGCGATAGCGATGCAACCTGATGTTATTTTGATGGATGAGCCTACTTCAGCACTAGATCCAATTGCTACTTCTAAAATTGAAGATTTAATTTATTCATTAAAAGATAAATACACGATTATTATTGTAACGCACTCAATGCAACAAGCGGCACGTATTAGCGATTATACAGCTTTCTTCTTGTTGGGTGAAGTGATTGAGATCGATTCGACAACAAAGGTGTTTAAAACACCTTCAGATAAGCGTACTGAGGATTATATTACAGGAAGGTTTGGATAATATGGGAAGAATTGATGAACAATGTTCAATGTTAAAACAAGCAATATTAAACATGGCTAGACGTGTTTCGAGCATGATTGAATTATCACTTGAGGCAATGGCTGAACAAGATGCAAATAAAGCATTAAAAGTGATTAAAATGGATGAATTTGTAAATTGTGCTGAAGAAGACATTAACAATATCGCAATTGAAGGAATTGCCTTATTATCGCCAGTAGCTACTGATTTACGTGTTCTTATCGCTGGTATTAAAATTGCGAGCGATTTAGAACGAATTGGTGATTATGCGAAAAATATTGCAACATACGTTATTGAAAAAGGAATGTTTGATGAAGAAATCATCGTTAAAGCTCGTGAAATGGGTGATGTATTCTTAACAATGTTGGATCATGCGATGGATGCTTACAATCGTGAAGATGTAAAATGGGCAATGACAATTCCTGAAGAAGATGAAAAAATCAATGAAAAATTTCGTGAAATAATTCAGTTATTGGAAGCTAGAAGCGAAGAGTCAGTTCGTTTACTTATTCCAACAATTGGTGTTATTCGAAATTTAGAGCGCGCTGGCGATCATACTAAAAATATTTGTGAACATTGCATTTTTCAAATAAAAGGAATGCATATTGAGTTTAACTAAAAAAAGGTATTGTGCTTAAGTTGGCAATAATCACCTAATGATATTAAAGAGAGATGATGTCGATAAGACTTTCTCTTTTTTTGTGTTGACTATCAATACTATACTCTAAAAAAAGACCGTGAGGTCTTTAGTGTTTATTGAGAAAAATTTTAAATTCGGTTCCATGGTTTAATTTACTATTAACGGTAATTTCTCCTTGATGTAATTGAACGCTATGTTTTACAATTGCTAAACCTAGACCAGAACCTTCTATTGTTTGATTGTGTGATTTGTCTGCACGGAAGAATCGTTCGAAGATTCTTGGTAAATCTTCACTTGATATACCAATACCATCATCTTTTACTTCAATGACAATTCTATTTTTATATTCATATAAGAACACCCATACATGGCCATTTGGTTTGTTGTATTTAATCGCATTTTGAATTAAATTGTAGATCATTTCTTCAATGACAGTTTTAATTCCAGCGCCTGATACTGGCTTGCATCGCTCTATTATAGTGATGGATTTTTTAGTTGCATAAGGAGTTAATTTAGTAACGGCTGATTTAATGATTTCATCGAATTGAATTGGTTGAAATTTAATTTCGAGTTTTCCTTCATCCAGTCGTGATACTTTAATAATATCTTCAATCATCGTAATAAGACTTTGTGCTTCGGTGTAGATTTTATTACTGAATAATTTAATATCATTAATATCTTGAACAAGTCCAGTAGAAATAATTTCAGCATAACCAGAAATGGATGTTAATGGTGTTTTTAATTCATGGGAGACATTTGCACTGAATTCTCGGCGAATGGCATTGTGTTCGTTAATGTTTTCCAATAATGGTCTTAGTTCTGGATAAATGACATTGTTTAATGGTTCTTGTAAATTTAAATTATTGATTGGCTGAATGATTCGATTTACTTCTAAATGAGTTAATAATAGCCCAATTAAGTAAATAAATGGAAGTAAGAGTAGTAATCGGATGATGCTTGGATATAATGAAGAAACAAAATTATCCATGTTTCTTGATAGACGTAATATTTCATAGTTTTTTAATTGAATTGCATAATAATATGTTTTGGTGTGTGTACTGCTTGAAATACGTGTTGCACTTCCTACTCCATTTTTTAAAACGCTTATTATTTCAGGTCGATCTGCGTGATTATCAAGAGGTGAATCACTTTTTTCACTATCATAAATGACATTTCCATTGACATCGATTAAGGTAACTCGTGATTCACTGACAAGGGCCGCATTATTTAGTGAGGCTGGGTTTGTTTCAACAATCGTTTTTAATTTATTTGTTTCTTCAATAAGATTCTTTTTTAAGGTGTCAAAGCTATGATTATACAATAAAATAAATGTTAAAAAAAACGTGATAAAAACCACGAAGGTAGAAATGATAGCTACACTTTGAAATATCCGTTTTTTCATTTAATCGACCATTCGATAGCCAACACCACGTATTGTTTCGATATAATCGGCTGCATCTAATAATTTAGAGCGTAAGGTACGAATATGGACATCGACTGTTCGTGATTCTCCATAATAATCATAACCCCATATATCTTCTAATAATTTATCACGAGTACATACAATACCTTGGTTTTCCATCAACATTTTTAATAATTCATATTCTTTTAAGGTTAACACTATTTTTGTTTCATCTACTTTAACAACATGACGTTCAATGTCCATTTTTAGACGTTTGAATTGTAGTTGTTTTCCTGGTTTTACATTGTCGCTTCTTCGTAAAACAGCTTTAATTCGAGCAACAAGTTCTAACATACTGAAAGGTTTACAGATGTAATCATCAGCACCTTTATCAAGTCCGACAACTTTATCGTATTCGCTTGATTTCGCTGTTAGTAAAATAACTGGAACGTTTGCGGTTGTTATGGAAGATTTGATTTGACTTAAAATCTCTAGTCCACTTTCACCAGGTAACATAATATCTAATAGTATTAAGTCGGGAGTTTGATTTGCGAGTGCTGGATAAAAATCTTTAGCGCTGCTAAATCCCATTGTTGTAAAACCGGTTTGTTTTAACGTATATAGAATTAATTCTAAAATATTACCGTCATCTTCTACACAATAAATCATATTATCACCACCATCTTCAGTTTATATGAATTTACGAATACTTTCAATTTTATTTCGTTGATTTAACGTTGATTTAACGTTTCAAGAAAATAGCAAAGAAATTCTTAAATGTGTCAACACTACCGATAAATGAGCCAATCGTACAAAATAAGTTAGCGGATAGCACTACTAATAAAATATGGGTGATACCGTTATTGAAAAATCCTTTTACTGTAGAACAGTCATCGCTAAGAGATTCAAAATCTTTCACTTTTGGTTTTCGTAAATACGCTTCGGTTAATCCAGAAAACCAACCGACAGCTAGTAATGGATGTAGAGTTGTTAATGGTGCCATAACAAAGCTTGTAACAATGGAAAGAGGATGTCCTTTGACAAGAAGTGTTCCTAGGGCAGCTAGTGAACCGTTCCATAAAATCCATCGTTTTATTTGTTCAATCCCAATGGAGGGATTTTTAAACAATAATAGCGATAACATGGCAATAATCATTAATGGTAGTAACCATCCTATAAAACTGCTGAACTTACTTTTTTCTGGTATTGATTGAAGTGGTTCAATATCGTAGTCATCATTGATATAACGTAAAATACCTGGGACATGAGCTGCGCCTACAATTGCTAAAATGCAGTTGCCATTGGCGTTTTTTATATTGTGTGCTAAAACACGATCACGCTCATCAATGAGAACTTCTGCGACTACTGGAAAGTCTTTGGATACTGCTTTTAAAGCGACATCGAGTAATTCACTATTTTTAAGACTTTCAATATCCGCTTCGCTGATGTCTTCATCATCAAAAATTGAGGAGATAAGAAGGGTTATTAACTTTATTTTTTGTAGTAGTGAATGTTTTCGATAAATTCGTTTAAATGTTGTTTGAATGTTGCGATCGATTAAAACTAGTTCTTTATGAAGGGCTTCAGCACTTTCAATTCCTTGCATCATTTCGCCACCTGCTGAAACATCTAGTTTTTTTGCAATTCGTTTTTGAAAAGAACTTAGAATAAGGTTTACAAGCATAATGCTTGTTTTCTTTTCTTTAATAATTTGAATAATGTCAGTTTCTTCCCAACTTTTTGGGTTTTTAAGTGATTTTAGGCGTTCACTATCCAATTCAATGCATATTGAATCAGGATTTAGTTGTTCAACGGCATCAATTACATCTTGTTTGCTTGATGAAGAAACGTGTGCGGTTCCTAATAAATAAATATTTTTATCGTTTATAATGACATGAGTTAAGTTACTATTCATAAAATTCTCCCTATTAACCATTGTATTATATCATAATTCACCTATGCATTGATTTTTAAAGCGTAAATTCAGAGTTTTTATACGCATGGTTTTTTACTTGTGATATAATATCCAAGAACAAAGGAGGTTTTTTTAATGCCTAATTATAATCTAGGGTTATCAATTGAAAGCGTTAAGGCGATAACAAGAATGTTCTTGGATATAATGATTATGTGGCTGTTGTTGTATTATGCAATAAAGATTGTACGAAATAGCTCACGTACCATACAAATATTTAAAGGTATTATTTTATTGTTACTAGTAGACGGCATAGCTAAATTTTTAGGATTGAGTACGGTTGTATGGATTGCTGACATGTTTGTAAATTGGGGTTTCTTAGCGGTAATTATCGTATTTCAACCTGAAATTCGTTCTATTTTAGAAAGACTTGGAAAAAGTAATGTTTTTTCTCGTATTTTATCACTTTCTGGTAATGAAAAAGAACAATTGGTTGATGAATTAGTAACGGCAACAATGTTGTTGTCGCGTGATCAAGTTGGAGCTTTAATTAGTTTAGAACAAGTTCATTCACTGACCGATTATATTAAAACGGGAACTACAATTAATGCGGTGGTGAGTGCAGAATTGCTTACTTCTTTATTTGTTACGACAACTCCACTTCATGATGGAGCTGTTATTATTCAAGGTGATCGCATTGCCTGTGCAAGTGCTTATTTCCCTCCGACGAATTTAGAATTACCAACGCGTTACGGTGCTCGTCATCGTGCAGCAATCGGTATTAGTGAGATTACGGATTCAGTGACTATTGTCGTTTCTGAAGAAACAGGTGGTGTTTCAATTGCTGAGGGTGGAAAAATTATTAGTGTTAATCGTCAACAATTAAAAGATTATTTGATGCGTGTTATCTGTGGTGAAGAGACGGAACTTCGTCATTCATTTGGTACAGTTATTCCCGATTTTCAAAAAACAATTGTGGATGAAGCTTTAGTGGCTGATAAAAAAGCGGATACTAAATTTAATACATCGATGTTAAGTAAATTAGCAATAAAGAAACAATTGGAAGCTGAAGAGGAAACAGAAAAAGAGACTTCATCAGTAAGTACAACAAACAGCCAAACATCGGTAAAAGAGGTAGTAGTGGAGACGAAGGTTGAACCATTAAAACAAATTGAACCGAAGCGAACTGGTTTTTTAGGTGGTTTATTTTCTAAGAAGACAGAACATGTTGTTGAAAATGAAGAGAAAGAAACTCATCATGAGGATGAAATAAAAATGCCTCGTCGTAAAGAAATGCCGCTTCCTCCAGTTGTAGAGTCTGTGGTTAGTGAAGAGAGCAAACCACTTTCATCTACTGAGAGTCGTTTGAAGGATTTACAAATGCAAGCTGCGATGCGCAAACAAAAAGAACAAGAGATTCGTTTGCGTTGGCAACAAGAACAACAGCGTCGTGCTGAGATGGAAACGATGTTGGCTAAGCTAAAAGAATCACCAAAGGATGATGTTGTGGAAACTCCATCGTCTACGGAGGAAACTTTTAACACAGGGAAAATTGATTTGGATAAAATTATTCGTTTTGAAGAAGATGGATTAGGTAATCAATTAGAAATGTTAGATCGCGCTATACATCAAAACAATACAAGCGTAAGCAATGTTTTAGATATTAAAGTTGCGGAAGACAGCAGAGGTAGTGACAATGACTAATTTTAACAATAAGAAATTTAGAGATAAAAATCCTGATAATAAATTAGAATTAGCGAATAAAATAGCAAATCAAAGTAAGAAGTTTGTATCAACCTATGCGCATGTTGAAGAGACACTATTAAAGTTTGTTCGTCATTTAAGTTCATGGCTAGATAAAGTTTTATTTAATCCGAAATATGCTAAAGTGGTTTCTCTTTTATTGGCGATTGCTTTATATATGACTGTTAATGCGAACACGAAAGAGTCCATTTTCGGTTCTCCGCTTCAAAATAGCCAAGATGTGAATAATGTTGCGGTTGTGGCAAAATACAATTCAGATACTTTTGAGCTTTCTGCTTTACCGACGTACGCTAATATTACGATTACTGGTGAAGGATCAAGTGTTAATACTGCCGCTAATCAAAAAGGTGTTGTAGTGGCTAATTTGGAAGGGTTAACGGAAGGTGTTCATAACATTAAATTGTCTACTGAAGGATTTAATGACAACGTTAAAATTAAAATAGAACCAAGTAATGTGGTGTTAACGCTAAAGAAGAAGACTACTGGTCAATTTGATTTGAGTTATGATTACATCAATTTAGATAAAATGAATAGTATCTTTAGTCTAAGTCAACCAGAATTTGAATTTTCAAAAGTCAATGTTAGAGCTTCGAAGGATACATTGGATAGTATTGCTTTTGTTAAGGCTTTAATTAATGTTAAAGATGTTGAAACTGATTTCTCACAAGAGGCAATGCTAGTAGCATATGATAAAAAAGGGTTGCCAGTAAATGCAGATATTGTTCCAAATACAATTAAAGTAAATGTTAAAGTTACATCTCCAAATAAAATCGTTCCGGTCGAAGTGGAAACGACGGGGGATGTTCCGGGTGGTTTGGCAATTGAACAAATTAAATTGGATCATGAAGTTGTGACAATTTATGCGACGGAATCGGTTTTAAGTAAAATTGATCGAGTGATTGTCTCACTTGATGCCTCAACATTAAATAAAGATTCTAGTATTTTAAGACCAATTACTTTACCTACAGGAGTGAAGAGTGCTAGCATTAATCAAATTAATATGGATGTAACATTATCTCCTGGTGTTACTAAACGAGTAGATAATGTTCCTATTATGTATAAAAACAACATGAATAAATATAAATTTACAACGTTGAATAATCAAAGTACGGCAAGTGTTGAATTGTTTGGAACACAAAAAAATGTGGATGAAATAAAAGCGGACAAAATTGTCGTATATTTTGATATGGCAAATGCGGTTCCTGGAAATCAAGATTTTAAATTGTTTGTTGAACAAGGAGTAGGATCGTTAGTGAAGTATTCATTGGCTCAAACCAATATTCAAGTGACTGTTTCTGGTGAAACAACAGGTGATGAAAGACAAGTAATAGGGAGAGAATAAGATGGGAAAATATTTTGGGACAGATGGTATTCGAGGGGAAGTAAATAAGACATTAGATGCACAAATGGCATTTAAAGTTGGTCAGTATTTAGGATATTACTTTAGCCAACAGGGGAAACCTAAAATATTAATTGGGCGTGATACGCGATTATCGGGTGAAATGCTTGAGATGTCCATTGCTTCCGGTATTATGTCGGTTGGAGGAGATGTTTATTTATTGGGTGTATGTCCAACACCATGTGTGGCATATATCGTAAAAAATCAAGATTTTAGCTGTGGTGTGATGATTTCAGCGAGTCACAATCCATATTATGACAATGGAATTAAAGTATTTAGTCATGATGGGGTAAAACTTGATAGTTCTATTGAAGATTTAGTGGAACAATATCTTGATGGGAAAAGTGCAATTGAACTGGCAAAACGTGATTGTATTGGAACAACAATTCACTATAAAGAAGGACTTGAATGTTATTTAGGCTTCTTAGCGCATGAATTTTCATTAGATTTAACCGGTATGAATATTGCGTTAGATTGCGCCAATGGTTCTTCTACAACGTCAGCTGTTCAATTATTATCGCGTTTCAATTGTAAACTTAGTGTAATGGCTAATACTCCAGATGGAATTAATATTAATACTGACTGTGGTTCTACTCATCCATCTCATCTACAAGAAATGGTTAAAAATGGTAATTTTGATTTAGGTTTAGCATTTGATGGCGATGCTGATCGTTTAATTGCGATTGATGAACGCGGTGAATTGATAACAGGTGATCATATCTTATATGTTGGATCAAAATATTTAAGACAAATTGGTGAATTGAAGCATAATACCGTAGTAACAACGGTGATGGCTAATCTTGGTTTATTTAAAGCACTGAAAGAAGCATCGATTCAATCAGTGGTGACACAAGTTGGTGATAAATATGTTTTTGATGAAATGAATAAAAATGACTATAGTTTAGGCGGAGAACAATCTGGTCACATTATTTTACGTGAACACTTAACTACAGGTGATGGATTGCTTACAGGATTATTGTTATTAAAAATCATGACAGAGAGCAAAAAGAAAATGAGTGAATTGTGTCAAGATTTACATATTTTCCCTCAATTATTAATTAATGTTCCAGTTTCTAATAAAGAGGTTGCTTTACATGATGAACGATTATTATCATTAGTTGATTCCATTAGTAAAGAATTAGGGGAAGATGGTCGTATTTTAGTAAGACCTTCAGGAACTGAACCATTAATTCGTGTTATGGTGGAAGCAGAAACACAACAACAATGTCATGATTATGTGTATCGTGTTGTTGATTTTATCAAAGCTACATTTTAATGAATGACAATTACCTATAAGGATGATTGATGATATTATTTCATCGATCATCGTATAGGTTTTTTTATAAAAAACATATTAAAATAGTTAATAAAATAAAGTTAATAGTTTTTTTAAAAGTTATCTTGGTATAATAGAGAATAGGTGGTGATTTTATGAAGCAAGTAATTTGTATTGTTGAAGATGAAAAAGATTTAAATGAATTAGTAAAACGTTATTTACAAAAAGAAGGATATGAAGTTCGTTCTTATTTGACGTTTGATGAAGCATATATTCATACAGCGGATGATGATGTTCATTGTTGGATATTAGACATTATGCTTGATGATAAGAGTGGTTTCGATTTGATTGAAGAAATTCGTGTTCATTCACCATTGGTACCTGTTATTTTTATGTCGGCACGAGATAAAGAGTTTGACCGTATTATTGGTCTTGAAAAAGGTAGTGATGATTATATTACGAAACCATTTTCTCCTAAAGAGTTAGTATTACGTGTGAATAAATTGATTAATCGTGTGTATCGTACGGATAAAACACGATTGATTGTGGATACATATGAAATAGATGAAAACCAACGGGCGGTATTTGATCGTGGTACTCAAGTTGAGCTTACTACGAAAGAATTCGATTTATTAATGTTGTTTGTTAAAAACAAGGGAACAGCTTTTTTACGCGATCAAATTTTAGAAAAAGTTTGGGATGCGAATTATTTTGGTAGTGATCGCGTAGTGGATGATACATTACGTCGTTTACGCAAGAAAATGCCTAAACTTAGTATTCATACTATCTATGGATTTGGTTATCGATTAGGATAATGAAACGCTTACGGTTATGGATTAAAGAATTATCGCTTTCTCAACAATTATTAACGATTGTTTTTTTAGTGATTTCTATTTTTTCGGTGTTTTTCTTTGTTTTCTTATCGGATTCTATTGATGGGTTTGTTGAAAATGAAATGTATAAATTAATACACCGTTCACAAGATAATATTTTATTTTATGTGGAAAACAATTTATCAATGAATGCTTTAACTGAAGCTACGGACGCCAATGTTATTCATATTTTGTATGATAAAGTCCATAGTACGTATCAAGTATTAGGAACAGAAGCAATTCATCGTGAAGTGATTGCGAGTATTGCTAAAAACATGGAAAATGTTAGTAGTGGATATAATGATTTTATTTTTAGTACGAATCATTCAAAAACTCTGTATACAATTAGTCCAATGAGTGATGAGAGAGCTCTTATTTCTCTTGTTTCGGATAGTTATCGCATTGAATTTAGAAATGCTTTAGTAAGTAGTGTTATTAATTTAAATGTGTTTGTGGTTGGTATTTTGTTTGTTATTTTAATGTTGTGGGTTAGTTCGCTGATTCATCCATTAAACCAAATTAAAACATACATCGAACAATTGAAAAATGATGAAAAAGCACAACTAAAAATTTCGCGTCGTGATGAAATTGGTGAAGTTGCGGATGCGTTAGTGTTAATGGCGGAGGAATTGTTTAAAGCTAAAAATATTCGTGAAGCAATGATTCAAAACATATCACATGATTTAAAAACACCAATCGCTACGATAAAGTCGTATGGAGAAAGTATTAAGGATGGTATTTATCCCTATGAAACGTTAGAAAAAAGTGTTGATGTGATTATTGAGCATGCTAATCGGTTAGAAAAAAAGGTGTATAGTTTAATTATGTTGAATAAGATGGGTTACTTGTTGGATGAGGAATCCACAGGTGCTAGTACCGAAATGAAAGAATTAATTGAAAAAGTGATTTTGTCATTAAAGGTTATTCGACCTGAAATAGTTATTACACCAAAATTAGAAGCAATTTCATTTTTTGGTGATGAAGAGCCATGGCGTGTTGTTGTTGAAAATTTATTGGATAATGCGATACGGTATGCTAAAAGTGAAATTGTGATTGAGTTAGATGGCAATGAATTAAGAATATCGAATGATGGACCACAAATGAGTGAGGATCGTCTTTCTAAATTATTTAGACCGTATGAAAAAGGAAGTGATGGTCAATTTGGGTTAGGATTGTCGATTGTTCATCGTGTGTGTACTTCGTATGGTTTTAGGGTGTCGGCGGAAAACTTAAATATTGGTGTTCAATTTAGGATATGGAGAGTTCAAAAGAATAAGAAAGATCTTCTAAAAAAAGCGAAAATAAAATAATTCTTTATTTTATACAGTGTATTTAGTACAATAGGTGGGCGAAGGTGATGTATGAAGAAATTAGTAATGGATGATATGACAATTTCATATAACGATGTTGGTCAAGGATTACCAGTAGTGTTATTGCATGGTTGGGGACAAAACAAAGAAATGATGAAACCGATTGAATCTCATGTAGAGACGCGATTTCGAGTAATTAATATTGATTTTCCTCTTTTTGGTGAAAGCAGTGACCCAAAAGAAAGTTGGGGATGTCCTGAGTATACATTGTGGTTACATCATTTTTTAGAGTTGATTGATGTTAAAAACCCGGTTATTATTGCCCATTCTTTTGGCGCAAGAATTGCGATTCGTTATGCTAGTGAGTATCCAACGGCAAAATTAGTACTTACTGGAGCAGCTGGTATTGCGCCCCATCGCTCATTAGCAGTGAAAGCTCGTACCGGTATTTTTAAAACGGCTAAAAGTATTCTTGCAACGGTTGGATTGTCATCAATCACTGATAAAGTGAAAGAAAAAATTGGTTCTGAGGATTATGTCGAAGCTAAAGGTATTAAAAGGGATATATTGGTCAATGTCGTAAATGATGATATTCGTCATCTTTTGAGTAAAATATCATGTCCATGTTTATTGATATGGGGTGAAAATGATGATGCAACACCACTTTGGATGGGAAAAATCATGGAGGCTGAAATTCCAGATGCAGGATTGGTTGTTTTTCCAAAGGAAGGACATTTTGCTTATTACAACCAAATTCATCGGTTTAATACTATTTTAGATTCATTTTTATAGATAAGGCGGGTTTGTGATGTACATTAGATTGATTGTAGTTCGTTGTATGTTGATGGTGTTGTTTGTCTTAGGACCTACTTATAAGGCATTGCATATGTTTCAACAAAATCGTTATGAGGCAAAGCGTTTTAATCAATGGCTAAAAAATAATGCATTTAAGAATAAAACAGTGACATATCTTGCACTATTAACAATTATTTTATTTGTTTTTTTACAAGAATACATTAATACAATTCAAAGTAATTTGGTGATGTTACTTATTTTTGCTTTGTGGGGTATCGCAACCTTTAAAAATGCGTTAAGTGATTCCGTTATTCCATTGAAGTTTACAGCTCGTGTTTTTCGTCAATTGTTTGTGATTTCATTGTTGCATTTGGTTTGGATTGTTTATGTATCGTTGCAAGAAAAATTAATGTTGACTCAAGCGTTTGTCATAGGATTTTATGGAACGTGGCTACTTATATTTTTGATGCATGCGATTACCTTACCGATTGAAGAAATGAATAAAAATCGTTACAAAAAAATGGCTCATAATATATTACTTAATCATCGTGATTTAAAGACAATTGCGATAACTGGTAGTTTTGGTAAAACATCGACGAAAATGATTATGTTTGATATATTATCAGAAAAGTATTATACGCTTGTTACACCTAATTCTTATAATACACCGATGGGAATAACACGTACCGTCCGCTCTTTTCTAAAACCAATTCACGACTATTTTATTTGTGAAATGGGTGCTGATAAAGTTGGTGACATTCAAGAGTTGTGTGACTTAGTTCCGCTTAAGATGGGTGTGGTCACTTCTATTGGCCCTCAACATTTAAATACGTTTGGAACATTGGATAATATTATTAATGAGAAGATGAAATTAATTGAAAACTTAGGTGCGGATGGAGTAGGTTTTATTAATGTTGATAATGACTATATTCGTACTTATTCCATTAAAAACACGTGTAAAATAGTTACTTTTGGTATAAACAATGATGCTGATTTTATGGCGAAAGATATTTCTTTTTCACATAAGGGTAGTAGTTTTACTGTAGTGGCGAAAGGTGAAGAAGCTATTTTTGAAACACAATTGTTAGGTGTTTTAAATGTAAGTAATGTTTTAGCGAGTGTTGCGGTGGCAATGGAATGTGGTTTAACGTTGAAGGAATGTCAAAAAGCGGCAAAAAAAGTTCAACAGATTGAACATCGTTTGCAAAATAAACAATGGTTTGGTTTAAATGTCATTGATAATGCGTTTAATTCTAATACGATAGGCTCAAAGGCATCTCTTGATGTGTTACAAATGATGGAAAATAAACGATTTATTATGACTCCGGGAATGATTGATTTAGGCGATAAACAAGATGAGTATAATCGTGACTTTGGTCGTTATATGCTTGATAGAGCAGATTGTGTTGTTCTTGTTGGTGAACATCAAACAAAGCCTATACTTGAAGGACTGTTAGAGGTTGGTTTTAATAAGGACAATATCCATGTTGTAGAAACAGCTAAAGATGGATTTGCACTATTACAAACACTAATGACAAAGGATGATATTGTTTTAGTGGAGAATGATTTGCCGGATGCATTTAATAATTAGTGTTCAATGTTCTAAATTTTTTGTATAATGTATAAGGGAAGGTGTAAGATTGATGAAAATTAAAGTTGGCGTTATATTTGGTGGTGAATCGGTTGAGCATGAAGTAAGTGTAATTTCGGCTAAGCAAGCTATTTCTGCCTTTGATGTAGAAAAATATGAAGTTACACCAATTTATATATCGAAACAACGTGATTTTTATGTTGGTAAAGCGTTGGAAAATTTAGAAAATTATACGGATATTAATGCATTGCTTTCCATGTGTACGCAAGTAACATTGGTGAAAAAAGAAAATAAAGTGTGCATTGAACCAGTTAAACGTAGTTTTTTCTTCCGTAATATGGGTGAAATTGATGTGGCCATGCCAGTAATTCATGGAACCAATGGTGAAGATGGAGTTTTACAAGGTTATTTGGAAATGCTTAAAATACCATATGTTGGCTGTGATGTGATTGCGGCTGCTGTTGGTCAAGATAAAGTCGTGATGAAACATATTTTAGAGACAGCTAATATTCCGGTTTCTAGTTGGTTTTGGTTATATGCTCATGAAATCGATGATAAAAAAGAAGACGTATTGGCTAAAGCAAAAGAGTTTACTTATCCAGTGATTGTTAAACCAGCATGCTTAGGTTCTTCGGTTGGTATTAGTGTAGCTTATGACGATGAACAATTAATAACAGCGATTCAATCAGCGGGTAATTATGATTTTAAGGTAATTGTTGAAAAAATGGTGAAGAATTTAAGAGAGATTAATGCATCTGTCCTTGGATCACCATTTAATAGTGATGTTAGTGTTTTAGAAGAAGTTGTAAAAGATGGCGATATTTTATCATTTGACGATAAATACGGGAAAAAAGGTAAATCTAGTAAAGGAGCATCGAAAGGAATGGCAAGTACAAAACGTCTTGTTCCAGCTCCTATCGATAAAGAAGTAGAAACGACCATTCAAACATTGGCAAAAGAAACGTTTAGAGTATTAGGTACAAGTGGAGTGTGTCGAATTGATTTTATGTTGGATGATGAAACGAAAGAAGTATTAGTAAATGAAATTAATACGATTCCTGGATCACTCGCGTATTATTTGTGGACACCTAAAGGTAAATCATTTACAGCGTTAGTTGATGACTTAGTGAAGATTGCTTTAGATCGTCATCGCCGCCGTGAGAAAATGATTTTCTCGTATGATACAAATATTTTGAAAAATTATCAAAGTAGTGGTACAAAGGGTTGTAAAAATTCAACAAAAGGATAAAAAGCCAAAATTTTGGCTTTTTTAGTTGTTAGGAGTAAGTTTATTCCATGAATAGGTTATCGTTAGCTGATTGCTTTCTAGTGGTGCTACTTTGTATTTAGTTGTTTTAATATCTTTGTAAGCAATGTTGTTTCCTACGGTATTACTAAATCCACCAGCATTGTATAACTTTGTGCTATCGTAGCCTAATTGAATTAATAAGTTTATCATATAGGTTGCTTCTACACCAGCAGTGGAAATAAAAATTATTTTTTTATCATCAGGAATAAGATAAAAAATATTTTCATCACTTTCTTTATAATTTGCCTGATAACTTCCAACGTCACCTAATTGAATTGGTGCTTTTTTTGTCATTGTATATAAACAACTCGGATTGTATTTTACGGAGGCAATCATTTGATAAAAAGGAATATTGATAAATCCGGCAATAGAACCTTCATTCATAAATTGAACAGCATCACGTAAATCGATATAGATGACATCGTCTAAAAATAAATAGTCGTCGATATTGTTTGTGGTGACGAATGAATCACTCATTTTAGTTGTTTGACTTGGTGGTAATGTAACCTCACTTTTTTCAGGAAGTGGTTTTTCGATTTGTTTGGTTGTACAGCTTGTTAATAATAAGCATAACAGTAGTATCCGTTTCATTGTTTCCTTCCAATTTCTATTGTTTTTATTGATGGACTAACATCTTGAATTAGTTGTTTAAAGGTGTTATCTGTAAGTAAAGTATACGTCATGTCATTATTTTCTTTCAATAGACAATAATGAATTTCGCACCCATAAATAGATTCCATCGATGTCATTAAGTTGTTAATTTCTTGAATGTCCTTCATATTAAAGATTGCCGTTGTTAAGCTATCGGCAAGCCATCCAGGTCCAGTAGTAATAATTGAAACGTGTCGATAATAATTTTCACTATATCCACTAAATGGATTTAGTAGATGACAGCGACGAATATTTTCTTCGTTAAGGAAATATTGGGTATCATCACCAGAAGTGGATAGGGACCAACTTCCATGTAAAGAAATGGTAAATAGTGATTGTTTGTGGTTATTAAAGTCTCTAACGCCAATATTCCAACTACCATCACTTACGATACTGCTTGTTCCAACATCGATGAGATAATTTTTGTTTAGGGTATTTTTAATGATGTCACTTGCATAACCTTTGGCAATAGCTGCTAAATTTAATTGGATTTTACTTTCACAGCCTTCAAGTGGTTTGATTGTAATTGTGTTATTATCGATAATAATGTAGTCATCAATGACTTTGTAATCAACAATACAAGCTTTACTTTTATTGATATCTTCTTCACTAGGGTCACTGTTTGAAAGAGGATAGGGACTAAATTTATCGTGCCACAAAGCATTTAATGGCTCAATGGTAATATTGAAATAACCTTTTGTTTGTTTTGTAATAGCGATGCTTTTTTGTATAATATCAACGAGTGATTCATCGATTGTTAATGGAAAGTCTTTTTGAGTGCATTGGTTGATTGTTTGAAGATTACTGATGGCAGTGTAATGATGGTAATTATCGGTAAGTTGGTGTATTTTTTCGATATCATTATTGATAGATGGCATTATTTTTTTTAGTGTTTTTTCATTGTGAGTCGTTATTTTAATAACGGTATTAAGAGGTGGAATAGGTGTGTCGTAAACATCATAAAAATTTGTAACTCGCTCAGTATATTTAGTAGAGGAGCAACAGCTGATTAGAAGTAGTAATAAAGTAAATATAATATAATTTCTATTCATAAAAATTATTATATCATAAATCTTAGTAATTGACTTTATTATCATTTATTGATATACTATGATTGCTTGTTAAATAAGTAACAAAATGGAGGGAAAATGAAAAAAATAAGTTTATTTCTTGTTGCGGTTTGTATGTTAATAACGTTAACAGGCTGTACACAATCATCAACGGCGTCGACCTTTACTTCTAAAGGAAAAGGGTATGGCGGAGAGATTGAAGTTACAATCGAAGTGAAAGACAAAAAAATTACTGATGTTAAAATTAAAGGGGACAATGAAACACCAAATTTTGGTACAAAGGCTATTGAAGAAATGCCAGATAAAATTGTGAAGGCAAATAGCTTTGAAGTGGATGTAGTAAGTGGCGCAACAATTACTAGTACCGCAATTAAGAAAATTACGAAAGAAGCAATGACTCAAGCTGGATTATTATCTAGTGGAGCTAATTCACCATGCACTGCAGGTGGAGAAATGAGCGTTGAAAGTGTCAATGAATTTTTAAATAAAAGCGCAGATATGGGAGAAGGTTCAATTGCGAACGTTGTGGCGGTAATTCCTATTAATCATATCGATGGGCCAAAAAATGAATCAAACTTCTATGCATTTGTTAATTTTAAATACGCGACTAGATCATTTATAAAATACCAAGTAACATATTTATCATGTACATGTCGTAGTGCTGCGGTTAACTACTGGCAAACGGCATATGTTGAGTTAACGCTACCAACAAGCAAGAAAATTGAAGATTCAGAAGTTAGAACGCTTTCTTTTGATCAAGATGCGGAAGGACATTATTTAGCAGGTTTCTGGGGGGATAGTAACCCTACACCAGCTGGTGCTACATATGAACAATTTAAAGAAGAATTTATTCCATTCTTCATTCATAAGAAATATGACTATATTCAAAACTTAAGTATTATTGATGATATCGATGCAACATTATATTCTGAAGGTGAAGGTCGTGGTAACTATAAATTAGATACATTTACCGGATCATCTGTTTCTACCAACAACATCATTAGAATGTTACTGGCATTGTACAAATATCATGAAACTGATCCATTCTTTAAACAATAAAATCTAAGGGAGAGAAAACATGAAAAAATTATTATTATCGGCATTAGCTCTATTATTACTAGTAGGGTGCGGTGCTCAAAAACCAGCTGAAGTTAAACCAGAAGAAAACAAACCAGCAACAACGGAAGTAGCAGCACCTGCAGCTCTACCAGCAACTATCGATACTACCAAAATGTATAAACCGACTAAAGATGGTGCTGATGAAGCTTGTAAAGCAGGAGTTTACAATCCAGCTTGTTCAAGCATTAATGCGTCAAACTTATTTAACTTTGTAGGCCGTAATGATGTAATTTATATTGATTTAAGAGATTATGTTGATTATAGCCAAAAACACTTAAGAAACTTTGAAGTTATTCCTTTCTTTGCTTATATCTATAACGAAGAAGCTGGAAAAGATGATACAAAACCACAATTATACGGTGGTAAATTAGACGCATTAACAGCTACTTACGAAGAATCTGATGCTTTACTTGAAGTATTATTCCCTAAAGATAAAACTATCTTCTTAATGTGCCAAGGTGGCGGACGTGTTGTTCAAATGATGAAAATCCTTGAAGCTAAAGGATACGATATGACTAAGATTTATAACGTTGGTGGTATGGGTCAATATACTACACCTGAATTTAAAGACCTTACTGTAGATACATTAGAATTTAAAGTGAATGCAACATATTCATTTGAAGGATTAAATAAAAAGAAATAGTTAACGAGAAAACACTGTGATAAAACACAGTGTTTTTTAATTTTAAGATAAAAACAACATAATGTAATGACAACAATTTTATCATATTTTTACTTTCTTTTTTTTATGGTTATGATACAATTAAGTAAATAAATCCAGGGGGAAATATGAAAAAATTACTAAATAAAATTATGATTTCATTGTTGTCATTTCTTTTAATGTTTACAAGTGTACCATTAACGGTATATGCGGGAATTGAAGGAAATAGTCGCGAACAAAATGACGATGTTTTGAAGTAATTAACCGAATTTTGGGGTGATGAAAAAACTGCGGAAGAAGCCTATTCTCTATTAAAGGAAAATGGTTTGATTGATGAAGAGGGGAAAGTTATTGAAAATTTTGCGAAAAATTTAACGATAACAGAATCAATTCAAAATCTTTCTTTTAATGATGTGGCAAGTATCAATAAAGAAGTGTTAATCGTTAATGAGCGTGCTTGTCCAAGTGAAGTGGCTATTGAAATGATTGCGTTATTAAAACATGTGAATTTATTAGTTGATAATGTATTAAGTGGCGATTTTATGTTGAAGGTAAATGATGAAGATATTACTCCTAAGCAATTACTTCAACGATATATTGATAATGAAACAATAGACAATGTTTCTATTAACGGACAAACTATTGAATCAGTTAAAGATTTATTGTTGTTTTTAAAGACGTATGATTTGATGACTGAAAGTGGAAGTAAACAGTCATGGAATATTAAACGTGGTGGAAATAAACGATCAACGAATGTTTCTGAGCTTTTAATGATGTTAGAAAATCCTGAAGTTGATAAAAATCAATTAATCACGATAGGAGATTCAACACCAATTACTTTAAAAGACTTTGAAGTAATGATGAATATTGAAAAAGAAGTAAAACGAATTGAAAAAGAGTATTTTAATGATAAATACAATTATACAAAAGAACAACTTTCTTCCATTGAAAGTATTGCGAATCAAATGCAACGTGAAGGTGGAATTTTTCTAGAGCCTAATGCCGGCGCTAGTCAATTAGTGTTTCCTTCTGGAGTTGACCATCATCAACGAGTAAGTGTTGCACAACATGTAACAGTTAAAAATGGTGAAGCTGTAGAAGTAACTCTTTCTCTTGCTCACGCTGCAACATCAGACATAACATTAAATTATGATGTAATTGATGGTACTGTTAGCGGTACGATTAACAATACAAAAAGTGGAACCATTAGTTTTGAAAAAGTTGAAAGTAGTAAAATTATTAAAATTCAAAGTATTGCTAGTGATGAACGTTGGAATGGGAAACGTCATTTTACGGTGCAATTATCTAATTTAAAGAACGCATTGTTTGATAATGATGTTGATTTTACAACAATTGTTGTTTCAGTGCAAAAAGAATTTGTTTATACTTTGAATAGAGAAAATGGTTTAATTAAAGTACCGTATAATTGGAATTTTAGTAGTACTTTTCAACCTGAGAGAATAGGTGGATATGAGTTTAATTATAGGTTTGATAATGTTGGAAGTGAAGCAATAAATTATCGTTTTTCTGGAATTGATACATTTTTCGATGTGGGGAACGACTTTAGTTGTGAAGAGTTTTTAACGGATCAAGATGGTCAAATTCCTTCAAATAAGGTTGGATTTTCAGCGAAGCCTTTCACTACAGAAAACATTAAACCAATTTATGTAATTGATTCACCGGTTACAGGTAGTACTATTCATTTGAAATATAACTACTTGGGTCTAATAAAAACATGGGTAGAGGATGGAATTTTAAGTCATGTTAGTGGAACGGGAGAAGGACTTAAATCGTATACGGATTATCGCGGGGTTAAATGTGAAAATCTATCAACGTTTTCATTAGCGTATAATGATGATGACTCTGATTGGTATATGTTCGGCTCTGCTAATAGAGTTGTTACATTGGATGATACTATATTAGATAATGATACTACATTTGTTGCCCCATTGGCGAATAAGCAGTTTTTAGATTTAAAAATCACATCTAAAAGAATTGTAGAAAACAGAGCTCAAGCCTCACAACATGTGGAATTTCAAACACGTATCGATACTTTAAATTTTGTTGATATGGCTGTTCCTACAGTCGCATCAGTTACTACTCCAAAGACGTATTCCTTTTATTACGGACAATTAATTCCAGTGATGGTTGAGTTTTCGGAACCTGTTTTTGGCAAAGATATAACCATTGATGTCAACGGAAAAACACTTGTTTGTTCAGAGGGTTCTGCTGAGGGATTTAGTAAGGTACAAACGTTTATGTATAAGGTAGGTGCCAATGATACTCAACTTACTGTTACTAATATTAAAGGTGCTAAAGATTTATCTAATTTTGTTATGGTTAATGATAGTAACGAATATAAACCGGTGGTTAAAATTAAAACTCCGACCTTGTTAACTGCTTTAAATACGCCAAGTAGTGCTTCAGTATATTCTCCTGTTTACAATGAAAAAACAGGTGTAACTCAAGTAAATGTGGATGTTTCTATCGAATTACCTTTAGAAGGTCGAGACTTTTTATTGAGTTCGTATTCTGATGCTAGTGGATTGCATAGTGATAAAGTGGCGATGAGTATTGATGGTGGAAAGACATTAGTTCCACTCACTTTTGATGATGTTCAAAATGCGTCTAAATTAGTTGCTACAATGGATGTTCCTTTAGATTCTTTACAAAATAACTTTGTTGTTGAGCTGTTTGAAATCAATGTTAATAATAATGTTGTTTCTAAAAATGGTATTGTTTTTGGCAAATATTGTTCGTTTAGTGTAAATCCGCCAGTCCCATTATTAGGACGAAATATTCAAATTTCTTCTGTGACTTCTTGGCCTAGTAAGACCATTAATCTTAATGATGCTCCGACTGATTTAAAGCTAACATCGACAATTTTAGATACAAATGTTACGTGGAAACAAATTGAGTGGAAATCAAGCGATGACAATGTTGCGACGATTGATAGTAGTGGTGCTATTTCTATTAATAAAGCGGGAACTGTTTCTTTTTATGCAGTTGCTAAAAATGGTGGTTTAACACAATATCAAGGTGATGACTATAAAAGTAATTCTACTGAAGCATTGACAATTGTTGAAGGTTCTAATCCTTATATTCGTTTTGGTTTGGATAAAGTTTCTATAGTTGAAGGTGATGATGTTGTTGTTCGTTTTGCGAGTAACTTAGTTTCTAAGAATGGTGAAGAGAAAACAACAGAGTTTTCAATTAAGGTGAAGAATAGTAAAGGTGAATTGGTTGAAGATAAAGTGTTAAAGTTTGATCCTAAAAATAAAGGTGACTTAAACACTTGGCCTAATCAAGTACACACTTTTAGTGGTTTGAGTGCTGTGTCCCAGGGCGACAATGCTAGTTATACTATTAGTGTTACTTCTACGTATGACGGTGAAGAAGTTGCCGCTAAAAAAGATATGAAGGTTTTTGTTCGTAGTAAGCCAGCGGTAGTAACACTTAAAAAACCAACATCTTATTATATTACTGATGAGACTACAACGTTTGATGTAGGTTATGAGCTAAGTCATGTTGATAGAGTGAATAGTGGCACAAGTTTTAAAATGACAGTGTACAATAATGAAACAAAACAATTGATTCAAAATATTACTGATGTACCTTCTGCAGATACTGGTTTAGTTAACATTCCACTTTCGGTGACAAATGGTTTTAGAAATACGTATGATGTATTTGTTGAAGTTAAAAATGCTAATGATGGTAGTTTTAGTCGTGACGCGTATACATTGACTGTGTATGATAAAGATTGTTTGGATATTATTGTAGAGGCGAGTGATCGTGTTAAAGTAGATGGTGATACGGCTGTTCTTTCAAATGTTGAACGTATTAAAAAGATGAGTCAAGAAGAAATTCTTAACTTAAAGCGTGATATTAATTTACAGGCGATGGTGTCTATTAAGGCTAAAGGTCAACAATGGAATGATATTATTGACCGTATGGTTTGGTCAACAAAGACAAAAAATGGTGTTGAGGATAAATCAATTGTTGATATGACTGAAGTTGGTGCTAATCAACAAATAATGGTATCAAGTGATGTGACGTATTCACCATTAAGTAAGTTCTTACTGAGTGGTAAAAAAGATGGTACAACTGTTTTATCGGTTTTACATAAATTGAGTAATGGAGCTTTAAAGGCTGAAGAAGAAATTAAGGTCGAAACATTAAAAGATAAATTGTATTTATTCCAAGTGTTTCCAGCTACCACAACAATTCTTACTTATAAGGATAAAGATGGTACTTTAAAGACAGTTACTTCTAACGATAAGGGTCAAGCCGCTATTTTTGAAGAAAACGGAATTTGTAGTGATGTTCTTCTAGATTCGACGTATGATGGAAATAAATACGTAGGAACGTTGACTCAAGAACGTCTAGTTTCTAGAGAACAAAATCCGTTGAGTCTCGAGCTTTATCCACAAAATTCATTTACATTACGTAAAGTTGCGTCACTACCAGTCTATATTAAAAATAGTGATGGTTCTAATTATACAGGAGAAGCAAGAATTAGAAGTGGCGTGTATCGTAATGGTGTTTATTGTCAAGATGCATTAGTTAATCATCAATCTAATGGTAAGACGGATGATTATGTTGTGCAGTTTAATAATGGTAAATATCAATTTAACTATGACATTACACAGCTTGATGATGGAAGTGGACGACCAGTTGATTCTACTGATAACATTAAGATTGTATTAGAAATCGCTATTAATAATAGTTTACCAATTTTAGTAGAATATGAAGGGAAGTTGAATGCGGTTGATTCTTTAGTTTCAGGTGAATTGATTTTTGAACGTAAATCTCTTTCAAACAATCAAACTTCAAACGCGATGATTAGTCAAGTATTGGACAATGAGGTTATGACAGTGGACGTTCTAGGTACAACGAAAAGTTCTGGGCCTAGCTCGATGTTTCCTACATATGATTTAAAAACATTAATTGTCTCGATGGATACTGATAAAGTATCAACTATCACAATGATGAGTAACGGCAAGGCTCTATTGAATCAAACGACATCGGCTTCTTTTACGAAGTTTGTTTGGTTAGAACACAGTGTTCCTCTGAATCAAGCACAATTGACTCATTTAAATATTGGTTCTTTAGCTTCTAGTGCTTTAACAATGAAATATGTAAATGCTAGTGGTACTACGATACGACAAGAGGATTTGCCATGGCGTTTACTGAATGCTTTAGATAATACGCAAGTAAATAGTGAAGCAAATATCAAAAAAATTGGTAGTAGTTTATTGACAAGTCTAACATCTACTATTGGTTCACCTGGATTTGGCAATAGTCTTATTTCGGGAGGTCTAACAGCAGTTAGTGCTTTAAGTATTGATAATCCTCTATTGCATTTGAAACTTATTCCTACAAGTGATCCACTTGTATTTAAAGGATTAGTTTATATAGGATACGATTCCATTCAAAATGACAATGTAACTGGTTTTCAATCAGATGTCACGCGTGAGAGTGATTTAGATCCAGGACCAGGTTTTAGTGATATGAAGGCGTTTGCTAAGGGTGGTTTTAAAGGATACGCAAAAAAAGCTAGTAAAGAGTGGAGTCAAGGCGTAAAAGATCTTAATAAGGCACTTACAAGTGGTTCTAAAGGTGTTTCCAATACTGGACATAGTGTAACGTTAAGTGGAGCGATGGAAACACGAATTTATTATGATGAAGCAACTAGTAGTTGGAAACATGTCATCTTGACTGGTAAAGCGTCAGCTGGTTATGGTATGAGTTATACATATACGATGAATATGATGGCAGGACCAATCCCATTCTTCGTTTCTCTTGGTGCTGGAGCTAGTGGTGTTGTTACATTTAATGTTGCCGTAAACAATAAATTAAAGGTAAATGATTATTTGATTAATATTCGTATTAATGCTTATGTTCAAGCCTTTGGTGGTCTTGGTTTTGATTATTCCGTGTTTGCGATGAAAATTGGAGTATTTGGGCAAGTATCAGCTGATTTCCAATTTGATATACTCAAAGCGGCTAACCAGAATCCTCATGTGGGGTATATATTAAAGGTAAGGGGTGACGTAGGAGTTAAGTTCCAAGCGAAATTATTGTTTATCTCCTATGAAAAGATTTTAGTTTCTAAATCGGTAGATTTTGCGAATGTTAAAAGTACCCATTACGACTTAATTATGCAGTATTGGAATAGTGTTAAAGATGGGACGTATGTTCGAAATGGTGAAGTTCAATCGTTGTTGAGTGCTAAAGATATTGATTCAGATATTTATTATGTGGATGTCCCAACATCCATTATGGATAAAAGCTATGTTTCTGAACAAGAATGGCATCCAAATGATGGTTTCTTTGCCTTCTTACAACCAAAAGATAAAAGTAAAAAAATACTTCAAGCAAGCTATCCAGAAGCAAATCCTGTGTTGTCTGATGATGGAATGATGATGTTTTACTTAGATGATCAAGGGAAAGCTAATATTACTAGTTTACGAGTTGCGGTAAGTAATCGTGATAATAATACGTATGCACAAGGTACTATTTTGTCGGATGATGGTTATGGTGATTTTTATGTTAGCGCTAGTGGAGTTGGAGATAAAGCGGTCGTTGCGTTCTCGCGATTGAAAGAAAAACCTCTTGTAACTGAACCAGGAGAACAAGTGAATGAAAACATTCAAACAATGATGATGAATTCATCTGAACTTATGGTCGCAAGTAAAAAAGATGGTCAATGGCATGTTGAACAACTTACGGAAAATACTACTTCTGATACAAGTCCAGTGATTGCGACTAATGGTAGCGAACGTGTTGTTGTTTGGCGTAATGATTCGAATGTTTTGATGATTAAAGAATATCGTAATGAACAATGGCAAGATGCATATGTTTTATATGATGGTCTAAAAGGTGTGATTAAAGGCTTGAATGTTACTATGGCAAGTAATGGAAATGCCTTAGTAGGTTATGTTATTGATGAGGGTAATGGGGTTAAACATGATGGGAATGGCTTATTAACTAGCCAACAAGAAATATATAGTGCTTTAGTTAACAGCGGAATACAACGATTTACTCGTCTAACAAATGATAGTGATTTGGATGAATGTCCGCAAATTCGTACAGTGACGATGAATAATGAAGAAGTCTTTGTTATGGGATGGTATAGTCTTCAAACACTTCAAGGAAGTCAAGTTCATGATATTCGTTTAGCGGCATTTGATACTGAAGGTAATCGTAAATTAGGTTTTGTTGATCATTGTTCTGAAATGTTAAATGACAAAACTGTGATTTCTAATAATTTCCGTTTTGTTAAGAATGGAAAAAATATTACAGATTTATCGATTATTTGGAGTCAACTTGCAATAAGCGAAAAAACAAAGGAAATGGAAGCTAGTAGCCATGAAATCGCTGCTGTTCGCTTTACATATGATAATGATAAAATTGGTTTAACTAGTGCCCAAAAAATTATGGATATGGATCTGAATACAACGGTAAATCAATTTGATGGATTCGTTGTTGATAGCGATAAGTCAATAGAAATGGTTGTGTTAGGCACATTCTACGATAATACGTCTACTGAGGTTGTTGCGGTAAGTGATAATGAAAAAGTTACAAATGTGAATTTGCCAAAACAAACAACTTCCATTTATCAAGGTAGCGGATACTTTATTGATGCGATTGAGGTGGAAAGTATTGTTCCTGATTTTCCTAATGTGAAGTCAGGTGTTGAAAATGCAGTGTCCGTTACTCTTAGTAATCAAGGCACATGTGATATTAACAAAGTGGATGTGACAATCGGTGACCAAAAGACAGAGATTAACCAAGTATTAAAACCAGGTGAGAAAAAGACACTTGTTGCGTATTATGTTATTCCGACTAAAATTAGTAATACAACGGCGAAAGTTGAAGCAACGTTTGTGAATAGTTCTAAAGCTAAATACGAACAAAATTTATTGTTTGAATATTATGATCTTGGTGTTAGTAGTAAGGAAAGTGTAGTGAAACAAGAAAATGGTAAGCGTACATTACACTTTACTTTATACAATTTAAGCGATTCCAAATTAAAAGATTTTACTGGTACGGTTAAGGTTGGGTTATATTACGATAATGACTGTACTGATCCATTTAAAGAAGAGACTATTCATAAAAATGACTACGCATTGCTTGATGATGGTCGCTATACTGCAGTGTTTGATGTTAATATGATGGAACTAATGAATAAGGAATTTTCTGATGGAGATAAAAAGGTCAAACCATATATCAACGAAGATGGTGAGATTGTTAAAGAAGGTATTCCAATGTATGTGAAGTGTTGGTTGGAAGTTAAGGAAAATAATGAAATGGTTGAAATGATTGAATTAAGTCATGACAACAACAGAAAAGCGATTATTCTTGAATCCTTGTTACAAGATTCAACCACACCAGTATTATTGACTACAAGTCGTCGTAACGAAGAAAATAAAATGATAATTGATGTATCTGTACTTAATTGTTCGATTAAAAATAATGCGAGTGGTAATTTATCAGTATTATTAAAAGATTCTGAGGGACGAATCGTCGGATATCAAGAAACATTAATGAAGACAAATGGATTATTAACGTTACAGCCAGAAGAGAGAAAAGAATCTGAGTTTATCTTTGAAAATGTGAAAAGTGATGTAACTGTAGAAGTTGTGTTTGCAAATAAAGAAACTGAAGATAATAATGTTGAATTAAATGCACTAAACATTGAAGATAAGACAAAAGAAGATATCGTTGATGATCAATTAACAGTCAATGTAGTTGATGAAAAGACAACGTCGTTAGTTGTTTCGGCGGCAAGTGCAACGACTAAAGTAAAGGTTAAGTATGATAGTCAAGAAACAGAAGTGAATTCTAGTGGTATTGTGACATTGAATTTAACGGATGAAAAAGTGTGTGAAGTTATTCTTACAGCTGAAAATGGTAATACTAGAACTATTGTTCTTACGATTAATCAAATTAAGAATGATATAACTATAAATAAGATTGATGATATTCGTGTTGTTTATGGTAATAAGGATGTTGTAGTGACACCTGTGGCAAAAGTTAAGGAAAATCCAAATGCCTTAATTACGTATGAATGGTTTGAAAAAGTAGGGGAAAACTTTAAATCTATTTCGAAAGAGAAAGAATTAGTGTTGAGTAGTAAACGAGTTAGTGGAACTACTTTATACAAATGTGTTGCTACAACTATTAACAGCAAGCAAAAAGTGTTTACAGTTGAAAGTAACGAATTTAGCTTTACTGTAGCAAAAAGTTTATCGACATTTAAACAAGGAGTAGAAGTTGTAATTAATGATGGAACGTATATTGTCGTAAAAGGAAGTATTAGTGATTACGATAAACTATTACAAGATACAATCAATGACGAAACTAAAACGATGCAATTATACGTTGATGGCATTTTACTTCAAGAGAAAGTAAGTGGCATCAATGTTGATACTGACTTTATTTTTGAAACTACGTACTTTGGAGCAGGTAAGCATACAATTACATTGAAGTATGTAGGTAATGACTATTTTATGGCAAGCGAAGCAAGTACTTATTACGTGAAAAATGCAGATGAGACAGTTGCTGTAGAAGAAAAGAAACCGACATATCCAATGAAGAAAAAATTAGTAACTACTACAATAAAAGAAGAAGTAGTAACTGTAGTTCAACCAACAGCTACACCAACACCTGTAGTAACACCAACAATAAAACCGGTGGAACCAAGTGTTGAGCAACCTAAAGAAGAGAAAACAGAAGGAAACAGTGGTTTAGTTGTAGTTGTAGTGGGTGGAACAGTTGCGGCAACTGCTATCTATTTATTCTTCGCTAAACGAAGAAAACATTAGTTAAAAGGAATTGTGCTCATATCAGTTTGATATGAGCTTTTTTTGAATTTTTAACTAATCGAATTTTAACTAATTAACACTTTTTTTTAAAAAAGTTAAAAAGTTTCAAAAACCTATTGCATTAATTTTTAAGCTGTGGTAATATTTATTAGCACTGTTAATGAAGAAGTACTCAAGAGGCTGAAGAGGTGCCCCTGCTAAGGGCATAGGTCGGTAACCCGGCGCGAGGGTTCAAATCCCTCCTTCTTCGCCAGTCATACGGTCCGGTGGTGTAGTGGTTAACATGCCTCCCTGTCACGGAGGAGATCGCGAGTTCGATCCTCGTCCGGACCGCCATTTGCAGATGTAGTTCAATGGTAGAACGCGACCTTGCCAAGGTCGACACGGGGGTTCGATTCCCCTCATCTGCTCCAATTATATAAATATACTATAAGTCATATGTGGATATGGCTTTTTTTGTGCTTCTTTATTGATGTTTAAATTTTTGATAATCATAACCTTTAATGAAATGATGTCGCTTCAGTAATTATTTAATTCCTGTTTAAAGAGGCACGATTAATGTATTTATTATATTATGATTTTTTGAATCCTAGAAAAGAACGGAAATTGTAAAAAAAAAGCGAAATCGCTTTTTTGTATTATAGTGAGTTTGTTGATTGTTTCGTTTTTCCAATTGCTAAAAAGATGGTGAAAAACATCATTGCGAAACCAAATTGAATAATAATTCCTTGAAAAAAAGGTGTTAGATTGTTTAGGGTAAATAGTTCCGTATTTTCAATAATGGAAAGATTGATTGTGTGCCAATAAGCAGGGGTAAGTTTTGAAAATTTTAAAAATGTTTCATCTAGAAGTTCAAGGGGAACAAATACTCCACCAAGAAATGAAAGTCCTAAACCGAGTATGTTTGCGGCTGCATTTTGACTACTTGCATTTTTTACAAATAAACCTACTAATAAAGCAAGCGATACACTAACTACCATAAAGGAGAAGCTATTGATTATCATTAAGGCGATTGATTTAGTATCGATGGAATGAATTTGGTTCATGTTGATAAGGATTGATATTAGACTTACGATGAACCATGTTGCTACACCGAACGATAATGTGAAGGATAACATTTATAACTTAATGCTTACATCACTTTTCGGACTGATTAAATTTCTCATGCGTATTTCTTTTGTTTCTAGTGACATCATAATGGATGTGACACATAGAACGATAAGAAGAATAAATACATATGGCACTGTTCGATTGAATATAATCATTCCATCAATAGCGTTTTTATAGTTTCTTGTGGATAGTAGTGTTGTTTTTGATGAAATTGATGCGTCATTTGTTGCTAAACTTATTTTTTCTTTTTCAGTGAATAATTGTGAACTACTATATGTTTTATATGCGGTTAAGTAACGGTTAACTACTAGTTCCATTTGATAACCTAATGGAGATTGTAAGAATTTAAGTGTTTCTAATTGTTTTGTGTTTTTGTTAAATGATTCAGTAAATCCTTTTGGAATAATGATAATGTAATCAGTGGCGTTATAAAAAACAGCGTCTTGTAGTTTTTCATCGTTATCATCAATGTCTACTTGAATTCCATTTTTATAGATAAATTCAGTAAGACCTTGTATTATTGGACTTTCTGTATCTCGATTTATAATTGTAACTTTAGGCTTTTCGGCGGTAAATCCCGTTTGATGTGATTGATTGTTAGAAAGGGTATATGATGCGGCTATTGAAATAAATATCATAAAGTATATTGAGATTAAAACGACTTTGCTTCTCATTATCTTGATACATAGATTAAATGCTGTCATAGCGCACCTTCTTTCCTGTTAAAGTAGCAATTAAAAACATAATGATTGTCATTATAATGAGGGTGAAAATGTTTCCCCAATAGCGGTTAAGTGAGTCGTAACAATATAAACAATAAAAGGCGTCGGATATTTTAGTCGCAGGGTTAATGGCAGCGATAAGCGGCATTTTATTCATGGTCATATAGCCAATATCGCGATTCATCATTCCTGCTAGAAAACAACTTAACATAGAAAGAGAAATCACGATGGATGTCATTGTAGTTTCATTTAATTTAGGAATTGAACAAATAGCACTACCAAAGGTGATTCCAAAGACACTTCCGATAAAACATGTAAAGATAACATATGCTAATCGATCGCCAAAATCAACTTTTAAAACTAACGTAATGTATGCTAAAACCAGTAGAACGGTAATAAACAATGTTGTGATACTGGATAACATATATGCTATTAACAATCTTGATTTTTTTGTGGCGGATATTATATTTCTTGCACCAATGTTTGATAAACTAGCGGAAGCATTTACCATCGCGCTAATTCCACCAAATGCACCATACATGCATGTCATTGCTAAAAGTGCGTAGAAGTATGATACTTTAAAACTTTGTTTGTTTTTTGATAAAGATATTTCTTTGGTAAAGTTACTTTGATTGTTTACTAGGGTATTAATATCCATTGTACCTTTTGTTTTTATCATTATCGTGCTGATTGTTGAATATCTGGCGGCGTAAGAGTCTAAAAAGGATTTTACGATTGTTTGTTTTATCCCATTTTCTTTGACAGTTAACGTAAAAATAGGTTTATAATCGATTGTCGTCACTTCAATCAATGACGTGATTTCATTGTTTTCTAATGCTTGTTTTCCGTTATTTTCATCATCATAGAGCTTGTTTAAAAATATTTCATTCGATTCCATTGATTTCATTGCGTTTATAAAATTATCATCAGTGCGATAAGTTGAATTATTTATAATACCTACAGGAATCTGTTGAATGCGATAATGATCGTCAATTCCAGAAAATGAAAAGGCAAATAATGTGGCAAGGGCAATAGGAAATGCTAAATTCCACAGAATGACTTCTTTTTTTCTAAGATTGGAAAGTACATATTTTACGTATATAGTCCACATAAGATTCTCCTTTTCTATTGGTCACGAAGATTTTTTCCCGTTATTTCTAGAAAGACTTGATTAAGTGTTGGTGGCGTTACAGAAAGTTTTCCATACGTTGTGTTTGTCTTATTTAAAGTATGAATAATCGTGCTTAATGCTTTACTGCCAATACTGTCTGTGGAAATAAGTATTTCGTCATTGTGCATAACAACATTAGAAACTCCTTCAATCATTCTAAGGGTATTTAGTAAGTTTTCTTGTACATTAAAGAGTTCAATTTTAATTGTTTCTTGTGCTTTAATCATATTAACGAGTTGTTCTTTTGTACCAGTTGCAATTGATTTTCCTTTGTCCATAATCATAATACGCGAACATAATTGTTCTACCTCTTCCATGTAATGGCTAGTGTAAATAATGGTTGCGCCTTGTTCGTTTAGTTTTTTAATGCCTTCTAATATGTTGTTTCTACTTTGAGGATCAACCGCAACAGTTGGTTCATCAAAGAAAATAAGCTCTGGTTTGTGGGCAATACCACAGGCGATATTTAATCGTCTTAAAAGACCTCCACTTAGTTTTTTAGGAACGAATTTTTTAAATTGTTGTAGTCCAACAAAATCGATGGCTTCTTCAACATATTGTTGCCTAATTTTTTTATCACTTACATATAAACTACAAAAATAATCGATATTCTCGTATACGGTGAGTTCTTCAAAAACAGCAACATTTTGAAAAATAACGCCAATTTTTCTTTTTGTGTCGTAATTTGTAGGTGACATTTCTTCGCCAAATAACTTTATTTCTCCTTTATCAAAGTTTAAAAGTGACAACATGCAGTTGATGGCAGTAGTTTTACCACTTCCATTAGGTCCAAGTAATCCAAAAATCTCTCCTTTTTTTACATTTAAATTAAAATGGTCGAGTGCTAGAACATCGTTATATCGTTTTACTAAATTAGTGACTTCAATCATAGTTATACCTTCCTTTCATCCATAGTTTACGCTTTGTTTGAACTATTTCGTAGTGTATAAAATCATATTATTTTAATAAATTATGACATTTGACACTTCATAAATAGTTTGATGTATGTTTAACTAAAATTCGATGGTTTTAAATATAGAAATGATATAATAAGAAGGGTGATTCGATGAGCGATTTAGTGAATAAGTTTATCTTGTTGTTAGTCAGTTTTGTTGTAGTCATAACAGCTAATATTGATGCAGTGCTTGTTGCATTGCTGTTATTTTCTATTGTGTGCTCCTCATTAGAAACCCTTTTTATAAAAAATGAAGTTATGGTAGGAATTGTTATTTTACTTTTTAGTGTCGTATCCATGATGTATAAGGAGTTGATTTTCTTTATGCCAATTATTGTTTATGATGTATATTCTAATAAGAAGTTGTATCCATTATTAATCGTAATTACGTTTATTTATTTACTATATATGCCTAGTTCCTTACTTTCGTTGTTGTTGTCTGTTGTATCGTTAACGCTTAGTTTTTATACAAGACGTTATGAGCAAAGTAAAGAATTGTATTATCAATCACAAAATGATGCAAGGGAATATTCATTAGCGATTTCTTCTAAAAATCAACACCTTATTGAACGTCGTGATTATGAGGTTGCGATGGCAACGTTGAAAGAAAGAAATAGAATTGCAAGAGATATTCATGATAATGTTGGTCATCTTATCACACGCTCAATAATGCAAATGAAGGCATTAGAGATTACGTGTGAACATGATTCTTTCCAGATTCAATCTGTTTCTAAAACGCTTGTTGAAGCGATGGAGACAATTCGCCAAAGTGTCCATCACATCCATGATGATTCTATTAATATCAAAATCGAAATTGAAAAATTAACGAGCGCATTTGACTTTTGTCCGGTGTTATGCGTGATTGAAGGAGAAGATTTACCAATAAACGTTCGATATTGTTTTTTGTCTATTGTAAAAGAAGCATTATCAAATACTGCTAAACATAGTAATGCTACATCGATGACGATAACAATTATTCATCATCCTGGTTTTTATCAATTGATTTGTAAAGATAATGGACGTAGTATTAACAAAATAAACGAATCAGGTGGTATTGGACTTAGAAATATTCGTGATCGTGCTGAATCTTCAAATGGTGTAGTAAGTATTACAAACCATGATGGTTTTGTAATTTTTGTATCCATTCCAGTGATTAATTAAGGAGCTTATTATGAATGATAAAATTAAAGTAATGATTGTCGATGATGATCCCTTTATATGCTCTTCTCTACAGACGATATTAGTGGCGAATGATGATATTCGTGTAGTTGCGCTGGCGAATTGTGGGAAAGAGGCAATTGATACATTTAAAGTTGTTCTTCCCGATATTTTATTGATGGACATTAGAATGTCTGATATGACTGGTATTGTGGCTGGAGAAAAAATACTAAATCAATTTCCTGATGCTAAAATTATCTTTTTAACAACATTTTCTGATGATGAATACATTGTAAAAGCATTAACTATGGGTGCTAAAGGGTATCTTATTAAACAAGATGTTTCTTCCATCGTATCCGCTATACGTTCTGCTTATGCTGGTCAACATGTGTTTGGTAATGAAGTAGTTGGTAGAATCGTTTCTATGGGAAATATTAATAAAGGCGTAAATAAGAATATTCATAATGAGTTATCGATAAGAGAAATAGAAATAATTGCACATGTAGCTAAGGGATTGAACAACAAAGAAATTGCCGATATTCTTTATTTAAGCGAAGGTACAGTTAGAAATTATATTAGTTCAGCTCTAGAAAAATTAGATTTAAGAGATCGTACTCAATTGGCTATTTATTATTTTGAAAGAATGAAAGTTTAAGTAGTTGTGTTATAATTTTTAAAAAATGAATCAACTACTGTTTATAACAATTAAAAAGTAATAACTTTTTTATCTTTTTCAATTTTTTACACTAAAGTAATATTAGAAAATAGTTTAGTGTAGTATACTAATTTTAGAAAATTAATTGGAGGAGGTTGTATGATTAAAATAACGGTAGATAGCGGTGCTGATATTTCAGCAAAGTATGCTAAAGAAAATAATATTAATGTTATTGCGATGCATGTCATTATGGATAACGTCACGTTGGATGATGGCATGTTTCCTGTTCAAGAAGTTTTTGATTATTATGAGCGTACAAAAAAAATATCAACAACATCGGCGGTTAATCCTTTTGAGTATGTCGAAGCATTTAATCGAATTAATAAGTTAAATCCAAATGGTGTTATTTTACACATATCATATTCATCGCGAGTTTCAAGTAGCTATCAAAATTGTATGATTGCGAAAGCAGATTATGATAATGTGTATGTTGTTGACTCACTAAATGTATCAGGTGGATATGGTTTAGTTGTTGATAAGGCGGTTGAATTAGTGAACAAGTATGATGAAAGTCAAATCGATGTGGTTATTAAAGAATTAGAAGCATTTGTTCAGCGTGTTCATATGGTGTTTATGCCTACAACGTTAGATTATTTATTGGCTGGTGGGCGCCTTAGTAATGCAGCATATGTTGCGGCTAATTTACTTCAAATTAAACCGTTGATTTGTTTAGAAGACGGTTATTTAGTTGGTAGAAAAAAATATCGTGGTAAAATTGATCGGTTGATTGATAAAGTATGGAGTGATTTTATGGAAGATGGAAATCATTGTAAAGATAGAATTGTTCTTTTATATTCACTTCATTTTGACGAAAAAAATATCGATCTTTTAAAAGAAAAGGCATTAGATGCAGGATTTAAAAAAATAATTGTTGCTCAAACTGGTTGTGTTATATCAAATCATGGTGGACCTGGTGCTTTTGGGTTTGCGGCTGAAAGAGCGTTATAAGGGTATTGTTGATTAAGTTGGGGTTTTGCTAATTGACAGCTATGAATTAAG
>CAZTII010000008.1:29098-45441 GCA_964613305.1 uncultured Erysipelotrichaceae bacterium | reverse complement strand
TTTATACACCCCAAGATATTGGACTGCGATACACAAACCCCATGTCTTTTAATATTCTCCTTTTTTAATGTTAAAAATTTATCAATATGATATACTATTAATAACAGGTGGTGAAAGCATGAAGAAAACAATTGTTATTTTAATGATTTTTATTTTAATTGTTGGTTGTAATAAAACAGAAACAAAAACTACTCAATCAAAGAACGATGTAATAAGTCATTCAAGTATTATTATTCATCAATTTGATGATGATTTATTGGCGATTATTGCTTTAGTAAGTGCGGATAAAGAAAGTGATTTGTTTACCGATTTTAGTGAGTTGGAAAGTGTTTTAAGCAATGATAGTAATTGTACCGATATACAGTTTATTGACGATCCATTTTATAAAGTTAGTATTGATACAGAAAATAAAATTTCTTATTATCGTCTTTGGTTAATGGAAGGGGATAGTGATAAAGCTACACAACTTTTATCACTTTTAGAAAAAACATCGTTTAACATTACAATAAATAATAAAGCGATTCGTGTAAAAGCAAACGAACTACTTTACAACGAAAATGGATCGTATGAGGAAGGTGGAATCGGAGCTTATCCTAGTATTGTTCAAGGAGTTATTTATAATGATGTTCATGCTTATCAATTTTCTAATGAGTATAAGATGATTATTCCAACAGAATATCCTCTTATTCCATACAATATATTATCGATTGAATTGTACGATACACTATTTGATGAAGAACATTTTGTAGCTAGTCTTACTACAGGCAAAGGATTATCGGCAGCTAGTTTACTTGATGGAGAAAAGAAATTATACATGTTGTACCCTTTAGTAACCTTAGATGAAGGTCTTCAAGTAGCGGCAACATTTGATATGAACAGTGAAAAATATAAATCCATGCTTTCTGATTTAAAAGAAGGAAAAATGGTTTCTTTTGAAAAAACAAATCCTATCGAAATAGGATGTAGTTATCATCAACTCAATAAAAATGAAGCTTTTGTATCATGTTTAGCACTTGTGGATGCGACAATGCCATATACAATTGATTGGCTTTCATTGGATAATGTTTTAGAAGATAACTATAAGGTTGATATGGATTCAATCGATAAACCATTTGAAACATTAAATATGGATAGTACTGGAAAATCGGCTTTCTTTAAAGGGTATAGTATTGAATCAACGATTGATGAAGCAGAAGAGTTAATGAAATCACTAAAGAAAGTGAAACTAGATTTTGAATTTTATGGTGATGTTCTTTCTAAGAAAATTAGTAAAACGGTTATTAATAAAAAGACGATTGTTCATGATATTGAAACAGTGACCTTTAAAGAAAAGGTGATGAAATATGATAATAATATATATCAAAGTTCCTTTTATCCAGATATCAAATTTTCTTTAGAAAGATTTCAAGATAAATTAGCGGTGTATGAAACTAAGGAATACATTAGTATTTATTATAAAGGCAAGAAAGATGTTGAACTTATTCATTTAACGACGAAACAAGGCCTTTCTAGCAGTGTTTGTGAAGTTGGATGTCTTTATTACTCATCCATTCCGCTTTATGAAACAAAGGATGGTATACGCGTTGTAAATCAAGGCTTGTATCAATTGGATTTTGATGATAGAGATCAAGACGAAATACTTGAAATCATCGATATGTATAATGCAGGTGAATTATTACTGTTTAGATAGGGGATAGAAATGAAAAAAATTATACTTATACTTTGTGCTTTATTGAGTGTTACATCATGTACTAAAAAAGAAGAAATAAAAAAAGAAGAAGTAACGCCAACACCAACCATCACAACATCATCCATTTCTAAAGATTTGGATAATTGTATTATTATTAATCAAGTGACAAAAGATATTATTGCCGTTGTCGCTGTTGCATTATTTGACAAAGAAGATGATACAACCGTTTCTTTTGACTCATTAAATGATGTTTTAATTAGTGATTATTTACAAATTGATTTAAATATGGTGAATGAACCATTTAGAAACATGCCTTTTTCTTACGTTAATAAACGTGCTGATTATCAATTTTATACGATGAAAGCAGATAAAAAAGATGCCTTAGCATTACAAGAAAAGCTAAAAACAATGACTCTTATCGGCTATGTTACTACGGAAAAAGGGAGTGTGGCGACTGTTGAGATTACTATTGACGATGTTATTTATAACGATAGTAGTTTAAAACCAAGTGAAGAAGCAAAGTATGTTGATTTAAAAACAATCAATTATCAAGAAATCAATGATGAATATGTTTATACTCATCCCGAATACAAAGAAGTTGTCTTTTCATTACCAAAAGATATTTCTAAAAAAGTAAAAGTAATGTATCATCCAAAACAACACGATATTGAAATAAATTATGTTGGAACGATGATTTTAGAAAATGGAGTAAAAAAAGAAGGGTTACAGCCTATTGCACTATATACGATAAATCAAGGTATTTTATCCGCTTCATCCAATGCTTATTCCATGTTTTTCTCTTCATATCCAATTAAAGAATATGAAAGTGGCTTACGCATTTCTTCTAGTATTATCTTAGATACCTTTTTAGAAGATGATGAATTAGAAGAATGGAATCAATTATTTGAAAAGAATGAAAAACAACAATTAGTTAACTTCAAATGAAAAGATAACCTAATGGTTATCTTTTCATTTATTTTTTCTTTTTTGATACATAATGTGAAATAATTGACTGATGATAGGATAAGGAAACACATTAAATTCACCGATATAAACAGTGATTAAAGGGTTAAAACTTAATTTAAACATCGATAATCCATCATCCAATGTTCCTTCAACACCGCCAAAGTTAAATTCTTCGCAGTGTTGTTGTTTTGCCCATTCAATGGCTTTATAGCGTAGTAAATACGTTGAATTTGTATTTTTGTAGTCATCATCGTAGCCTGAATATAGTATTTCAACGGTTTTTTGTGATCGAACGAGTAAACATGAGCTAAGAAGAATATCATCTTGATACGCTGATAATACAATGGATCGATCATTAAAACTTTTCATCAATTCATCAAAATACTGTTTATTGCGTAATTGAATATGATGTCTTTTTTTAGTGCATTCCACCATTTTAACAAGGGAATCAGAATTTAGTTCTTCTTTCACTATGACTTGTTTATTACTACATTGACGAATCTTTTTCATCGTTTTATTTGGTATTTCACGATGTAAAGGAAAGTTTAATTGAATTCTTGGCTGAATTGTTTCTTTTAAAGAAAGGGTATAACCATTATGTTTAATACCAACTTGTTCAATCCGTTGAGTAATCGTTGATTGAAGTAAAGGTATTTCTTCTTTTTCACTGCTTTCCACTTGTTTTATAATGACTGGTGGATCTATTTTCATATAAATAATGTTGTTGTTTCGACAAAATTGTTTTAACTGTTTAAAATAGAAATCAACCACATCATTATCGCTATAATCTAATAATGGTCCTTTTGGCATATATGCAAAGTGTAATCCTAATGGTAATTTTTGTAGTAAACATAAACCAGCCGCAATAATGGTTTCCTCTTTTTTTATACCAATATAGCGAGCTTGCCAATTACTTTTTGTTTTTGCCCAATTTTCATGTTGGAAAATGCTTGTTAAGGGATGATGATCACTGAAGTCATTGAATTGTTGTGATGTTATTTGTTCACACCATTTCATAGTTTTGAACTTAAAATTCCTACAATTTCTTCAACAGTATAGTCTACACTATCTTTTTCACCACGTTGTTTAAATTCAATGATGTTATCACCAGCTTTTTTACCAACAGTGATTCGATAAGGAATTCCAATTAAATCCATATCTTTGAATTTAACCCCAGGTCTTTCATCTCGATCATCTAAAATTACATCAATTTTATGTTTTTTTAATGTTTCGTATAATTGAGTAGCTAAAGCCATTTGTATTTCATCTTTGATGGAAATAACAACGATGGCGACATGGAATGGAGCTACATTGCTTGGCCATGCGATTCCGTCATCATCAGCAAACTGTTCAGCAATAGCGGCCATACAACGAGCAGGGCCAATACCATAACTTCCCATCCATACTGGTTGAAGATGATTATCACTATTTAAGTATTCTAACCCTAAAGCTTTAGAATATTTAGTTCCAAGTTTAAACGTATTTCCTACTTCAATACCACGTTTAAAGGTAATATGACCACCACATTGACACCTGTCACCTTCACAAATGTTACGAATATCTTCAATGTAATCAGCTTTAAAATCACTTACATTGACATTTTTATAATGGTAATCGGTTTTATTAGCACCAGTAATAAAATTATGCATGTTCATGACAGTTTTATCCGCAACTAATGTACATTTAATACCAATTGGACCAGCAAAACCAACAATAGCGCTTGTTACTTGTTCGACTACAGTAGGGCTTGCTAATTCAATTGTTGTCGCTTTAAATAATTTTCTTAGTTTTACTTCATTGACTTCATGATCACCACGAACCATGCATGCAACAGGTTTATTATCAACCATATAAATGAGTGTTTTTACAAATTTTTTACTGTCTTCTTGTAAAAAATTTGTCACTTCTTCAATTGTTTTCGCGTTTGGAGTATGAATACATTCTTTTTCCTTTAAATCAGTTGCTTCTTCTACAATTGGTAAACAGGCAGCAATTTCTAAATTGCTTGATAAATCACAACTGTCACATAATACTAAAATATCTTCACCGATGTCACTGACAGCTTGAAATTCTTCTGATAATAATCCACCCATTACACCAGTATCCGCTTTTACGATTTTATAGTCTAAGTGTAAACGATCAAAGATGTTTTTATAGGCGTTAAATTGTTTCATATAAGCGATGTGTAAACCTTCTTCATCTTTATCAAAGGTATACGCATCTTTCATAATAAACTCTCTAACGCGAATTAAACCGTATCTTGGACGTGGTTCATCTCTAAATTTTGTTTGAAATTGATATAAAGAAAAAGGTAAATCTTTATATGATTGGATGTGCATTGACGCTGCCATTGCGAATAATTCTTCATGGGTTGGTCCTAAAACAAAGGGTTTTGAGAAACGATCTTTTAAAGAAAACATACTATTACCAAAACCTTCACGACGTCCCGAAGCAATGTATACTTCTTCGGGAATTAAGGCCGGCATGATTAATTCTTGACAGCCAGTATCATCCATTTCTTCACGAATAATATCTTCAATTTTACGAATTACTTTTAGTCCTAACGGCAATATCATATAAACTCCAGAAGAGCTTTTTTTAATCATTCCTGAGCGGACTAAATAGTTACTACTTTTAGAATCTTCATCTTTTACATTTTCACGTAGCGTATAAAAAAAACTGTTTTTACATTTCATATTCTTTCCTCACTTCTCATTGATTATACATGAAAATCACTTTACATTAAAGGCTTTTTAGGATATAATCTTAAAAATTGATAGAGAAAGGGAGATAAGATCGATGGCATATTATTATGAAGGTTCAAGTCATACATTTAGTGAATATTTACTTGTTCCAGGATACTCAAGTAGTGAGTGTGTTCCTACGAAAGTAAGTTTAAAAACTCCATTAGTGAAGTTTAAAAAAGGAGAAGAGGCTCCATTATCTCTTAATATTCCTCTTGTTAGTGCAATCATGCAGTCTGTTTCTGGTGATAAAATGGGAATTGCACTTGCTAAAGAGGGTGGTCTTAGTTTTATTTATGGTTCACAAAGTGTTGAAAGCCAAGCAGCAATGGTGGCAAAGGTTAAAAACTATAAAGCAGGATTTGTTGTTAGTGACTCGAATTTAACGCCAGATTCTACTTTACGTGATATATTAGAATTAGTAGAAAGAACTGGGCATTCGACAATGCCAGTAACTGAAGATGGTACGTATAACGGTAAACTATTAGGGTTAATTACTAGTCGTGATTATCGTGTATCACGTTTAGATTTAAACACAAAAGCAAGTTCATTAATGACACCTTTTGAAAAATTAGTTGTGGCAAAACAAGATAGCACATTAAGTGACTGTAATGATATTATATGGGATCATAAATTAAATACATTACCAATTATTGATGATAATCAATGTTTGAAATATTTAGTATTTAGAAAAGATTATGATTCACACAAAGAAAATCCGAATGAACTATTAGACAAGAATAAACAATACTTAGTTGGTGCTGGTATTAATACTCGTGATTATAAAGAACGTGTACCTGCATTAGTTGAAGCTGGTGTGGATGTTTTATGTATTGACTCAAGTGAAGGTTATTCTGAATGGCAAAAACTAACCATCGATTGGATTCGTGAAACGTATGGTGACAGCGTAAAAGTTGGAGCTGGTAACGTTGTTAGTAAAGAAGGATTTGATTATTTAGCTGATTGTGGTGCTGACTTTATTAAAGTTGGTATTGGTGGTGGTTCTATTTGTATCACTCGTGAAACAAAGGGTATTGGTCGTGGTCAAGCAACTTCTGTGATTGAAGTTGCGAAAGCTCGTGATGATTATTTCAATAGAACAGGTGTTTATATTCCTATTTGTTCTGATGGTGGCATCGTTTATGATTATCACATCACATTAGCTTTAGCAATGGGTAGTGACTTTGTTATGTTAGGAAGATACTTCTCTCGTTTTGAAGAAGCACCTACCAATAAATTAATGGTTAACGGTAATTTTGTAAAAGAATACTGGGGTGAAGGAAGTAATCGTGCTCGTAACTGGCAACGTTATGATTTAGGTGGCGGTCAAAAACTTAGCTTTGAAGAAGGTGTTGATTCATATGTTCCATATGCTGGACCACTTAAAGACAATGTACTAACCACACTTGCTAAGATTAAATCAACAATGTGTAACTGTGGTGCTTTAACAATTGCTGAACTTCAAGAAAAAGCATGTTTAACACTCGTAAGTTCTACGTCAATTATTGAAGGTGGAGCTCATGATGTTATTGTAAAAGATCAAACGAACGAAAGTTATAAATAAAAGGTAGCGGTACAAGTTGTACCGCTTTTTATAGTTAGAAGGGGAACATATGAGTGTTTGTACGGTAGAAAATTTATCGCATAGTTATGCAGGAAAAACAATCTTTACTGATGTATCGTTTCGATTGTTAAAAGGGGAACATGTTGGTTTAATTGGTGCAAATGGCGAAGGGAAAAGTACATTTTTAAAAATTATTACCCATACCATTGAACCTGATTTCGGAAAAATTACATGGAGTAAAAACTGTCAAGTTGGCTACTTAAATCAACAAAGTGATTTTGCGGAAGATGTGGAAGTAGTGGATGTCTTAAAAAGTGCGTTTGATCCATTATTAAAAATGGAAGAGCGCATTAATGAATTGTATTCAATGATGGCTGACATGACTGAACAAAAGATGAATGATGCTTTAGAAGAAATTGGTAATTTACAAGAACATATGGATCATCATGATTTTTATTTAATTGATGCGAAAGTGGAAGAGATTGCAAATGCCTTAGGAATTAATGCCATAGGGTTACATCGTCGCTTTAAAGAATGTAGTGGGGGACAACGAACAAAAGTACTTTTAGCGAAGTTATTGTTAGAAAAACCAGATATTTTATTGCTGGATGAACCTACAAACTATTTAGATGAAGAACACATCGATTGGTTAAAACGATATTTATTAAACTATGAAAATGCCTTTATTTTAATTTCTCATGATCGCTTCTTTATCAATGATGTTGTTAATATTGTATACCATGTTTCTGGTGCTTCGATTAATCGTTACGTAGGAAACGTTGATGAATTTGAACGTGTGTATGAGATTGAACAAAAAGCCTTAGAATCAGCCTTTAATCGTCAACAAAAAGAAATTGAAAAAATGGAAGACTTTATTGCTAGAAACAAAGCAAGAGTTGCAACACGAGGAATGGCTAATTCTCGTGCCAAGAAATTAGATAAAATAGAACGAATTGTTTTAAAAGAAGAACGTGATAAACCAACCTTTCATTTCCTACTTGGTAAAACACCAAGTAAAACGATATTTGAGTGTGATAATGTCGTCATTGGCTATACTCATCCATTATCAAAACCAATGAATTTAGTGCTTGAAAAAGGTAAAAAAATTGCGATTATAGGCGCAAATGGTTTAGGGAAATCAACCTTGTTAAAAAGCTTATTAGGATTGATTGAAACGATTGATGGAAAAGTATATACTGGTGATAATTTAGAAGTTGCTTATTTCCAACAAGAAGTTAAACCATCCAACAATACGTGTATCGATGAATTATGGTTGGATTATCCTAGTTTTAGTCAATATGAAATACGTAGTGCATTAGCAAAATGTGGTTTAACAACCAACGAAATTGAAAGCAAAGTTCATGTTTTATCAGGTGGTGAACAAGCTAAATTACGTCTATGTAAATTGATGAATAAACCGAGCAATGTTCTTTTATTGGATGAGCCTACTAATCACTTAGATAGTGATAGTAAAGATGAATTAAAACGAGCATTAATTGACTATAAAGGAACTATTTTATTAGTATGTCACGAAAAAGAGTTTTATCAAGGACTTGTTGATGAAATATGGAATGTGTCAGAATATAGTATTGTATAAAAGATAGGAGCTATTCTATGAATAACCCCCGTATTAATTATTATTTCTTTTATTTACTCAGCATATTACTTATGGGTATTAGTTTTGTGTTTAATACACCATATGAAATCTATGTTGGTTTAGAAAAAATCATCACTTCACCATGTAATTTATTAACCGATTATATGGCATTAACATGCATTGGTGCCGCTATTTTTAATGCTGCACTCTTACTGCTTATTTCAACAATGATGTTGGATAGAAACAACATTCATTTAAGTGGACCACATTTTGCGGTGTTATTTACCATTGCTGGATTTTCTTTGTTTGGTAAAAATATTTATAATTCAATATCAATTACTTTCGGTGTTTATTTGTATTCGAAAATAGAAAGAACATCGTTTGCGACAGTCATTATTCCTGCTCTATTTGGAACATCATTAGGACCACTTGTAAGCTATATTTCTTTTGGATTATCATTACCACTTCCATTAGGTATTTTACTAGGACAGTTGTCTGGAATCACAATTGGTTTGATTATAGCACCACTCTCTAGTTCCTTTATTCGTTTTCATCACGGTTATAATTTATACAATGTTGGTTTTACCGCTGGTATTATTGGTATGGCCATTAATGGTATCTTTAAAATGTTTGATGTTAAAGTTGTTACAACATCTATTTTAAGTGAAGGACACAATAAAAATTTATTGATTTTATTGTTTTTCTTATTCTTTTTACTAATTTCCATCGGTTCTTTATTAAATGATCGATCCATCAAAGATGCGATTAGTTTATTTAATGAAAAAGGGCGCTTAGTAAGTGATTTTATTCTACGCTATGGATTAGGATTAACACTAATCAATATGGGTGTTTTAGGTATTATTGCAACTGTGTATGCAAAAAGCCTTGCCCAAGATATCAATGGACCAATTATTGGCGGTATTTTTACGATTGTTGGCTTTGGTAGTTTTGGTAAAACACCAAAAAATGTTATTCCTATTTTAGTTGGAATATATATTACGAATGCCTTGAATATTATTCCTCCTAATTCAACAGTAGCGGTTTTATCCGCTCTATTTGGAACAACACTTGCACCAATTGCTGGAGAATATGGTCCAATTGCTGGAATTGTAGCAGGATTTTTACACATGGCAGTAGTAACCAATGTTGGATTTCTTCATGGAGGCATGAATTTATACAATAACGGTTTTTCAGGCGGATTTGTTGCGGCATTTCTTGTTCCTATTTTAGATAGTATCCGCAATGTAAAGGAGGTATGGAAGAAATGATACATCAAAAAGAAAAAAATAAACTTGGCATATTATCAAATGCTTTAATTGATTATTTTTTAAGTGTTAATATTGTAACATTTAATGTAGAAATAAATTATCAAGAAGAACAATCATTTATTATTATTGCTGGACTAACAGCAAAATTACCAGAAGGAATTAATGAAGTAATCGAACAATTAAATTTACCAAGAGATAAATCATGTGAAGATTATTATGAACAATTATTATTAATGAATGATGGCACAGTAAATCTTTCACTTTTAGCAACAATGATTGATGAAGCAAGTGTGAATTATACAAATGATATCTTATCGATAACGCTAATTCGCAAAAAGTAATTTAAATCTAGAAAACAGCTTTAATTTATGAAATAGTTATGATATTATTGAACTAGGTAAAGGAGGTAAAACAATGCCTTATATTATTATTGGTATTATTGTCGTTCTAATTTTAATTTGGTTTATATCTACCTATAACACGCTTGTAGTGTGGCGTAATAAGGTAGAAGAAGCATTTTCTACAATGGATGTTTACCTAAAGAAACGATACGATTTAATTCCTAATTTAGTGGAAACAGTAAAAGGTTACGCTAAACATGAACAAGGGACATTAGAAGCGGTTATTAAAGCCCGTAATAGTGCACTTGCTGCGCCAACTACAGCTGATAAAGTAGAAGCAGAAAATCAATTCTCAGGTGCTTTAAGACAATTATTTGCTTTACAAGAAAGTTATCCTGAACTAAAAGCAAATACAAACTTCTTAGAGTTACAAGGTGATCTTCGTTTGATGGAAGGTGACATTGCGAATTCTCGTAAGTACTATAATGGTGTTTGTAAAGAATTCAATACAAAGATTGAACTATTCCCAACTAACTTAATCGCAGGTTTGTTAGGATTTAGAAAACAACCATTATTTACAGTTTCTGATGAATCAGAAAGACAAAACGTAAAAGTAAGTTTTTAAGAAAAGTTCTGAAAAAATCAGAGCTTTTTTTTATGGAATAGTATATACTATTAATAACAATCATCCCAATTAATACAAAAGAAAGGAACTTACTATGAAACGCATTTATGCATTTATTTTTATTGTGTTAGTTGTATTAACAGGATGTACTCAAGATAATCAAAAAACAACAAATAATGTGGTGAATGATAAACCAACAGAATCAGTTAAACCTATAGAATCAGTTAAACCTACAGAGTCAACTAATCCTACAAGTGAGCCGAAAGAAAGTGTTAAACCTACTGCTGAACCTGTCGCAAAACAAATTAGTGTATCAATGGAACGAATCGATGATAAAAACGTTAAAGTCATATTAAGTGATTTACCAACAACGGTTGATGAACTAAAACAATTATCCATCTTTGCTCGTAATGAACCTCAAGAATGTGTTGCTTTAGCACTTATTGCTTTAAGTAATTATAAGGATAATCCGCAGATGACCTATGATATGTTGAACTTGTTTAGTGAAGAAGAATTATCGAAATATGATCGTCAATTTATTCGTGATCGTTTAGAAAATAAAACATATAAAGTAGATTCTTATTTTTTAGGTTCTAACCCTAAAAATGGATATACGTATGATCTTCCGATTACGATGATTATTACGGAAACGCCATATACGTATGAAGAAAAAGATGTAGCAAAATTGTATATGCAGTCTAGTGGTGCTGATTCACTTCGACCAATTGTTGTTAAAAAAGTAAAGGGCGAATGGAAGTATGTAGATCAAATGTTACTTTCTGATATTCGACCTATTGAAAAATGAATTCATTGCGAATTCATTTTTTTAAGTTCTGAGAAGGCGTTATCGATGCCTTTTTCTTTGACTAATAATAGATACGATTGCAATTGTGCTGCTGTTGCTTGATTCATAAAAAGGCGGTCACTACCTTTCATAAAATAGTCGTAGGCTGCACTGTCAGTGTAGTTTTCTTTTTGATATGTTTGACATGCGGCGATACGATCACATACCATTTCTAAAACATATTTTGTTGGTATTTTATGACAGTACAATCCTTCTTTATTTTTATCAATCCAATACTCAAAATGATGTGTATTTCTTCCTTTATGATGAAGCCAACCGAATGAACAGCCTAAATCCTCTTTTTCGGCATCGATTGGTGAGCGATATCCTTGATAATATTTTACTCCTGGTATAAATTCCGTTGGTGAATATTTTGATAAATCGTGTAATAGTCCTTGTTTAAATAAACCCATTTTAAAGCATAATCGCATTACTTTTAGTTTATGGGTTGTAATTGTTATAAAATGATTTTTAAAGCGATAGAAGAGTGAATAATTGCTCATGGTAACTTCCTTTCTGCCTTATGATAATTAATTTTAATTGAAATTGCAAGCAACATCATAGGAACTAGTTAAAAACATACCAAGAATAAAAAAAATATGATAAAATGTAAGGTAGTGGAGGTTATTCATGGAACGACATATAGAAAGAGAAAAAGCGATGATTAGTGTTTATCAACAACTGCTGACATCTAGAGATTTAACGGAAATTGTTGAGGATACATTTGAACTACCAATTAGTAGTGTAAGTGAGTTTGCGAAAATTCTTACTTTTAATAGCATAGAACAAAAAGAGCGTTATATCGGTTACATTAATCAAGTGTTAAATGAGTGGACCTTTGATCGTTTAGGATACATTGAACAAGCTTTATTGTTAATTGGTTGTTCAGAATTCGATAAAAAAACAGCGGATGCTGCGGTTATTATCGATGAAGCAATCTTACTTGCAAAAGAGTATTGTGACGAGGATTCGTATAAATTAATCAATGGCGTTTTAGATACACTATGAGTATCAAAGCAGTAACCGTTAGTGCATTAGTTCGTTACTTAAAAGATAAACTTGATAATGAAACGGCGTTACAGCGAATCATTGTTCAAGGAGAATTGAGTAACTTTACTCATCATCGTAGCGGTCATTATTATTTTACGTTAAAAGATGCAAATTCTCGTATTAGTTGTGTGATGTTTGCTTCTTCTGTTAAAAATTGTCAATTTAAACCTAAAGATGGGGATCAGGTATATATTCAAGCGAATACATCCATCTTTGAAGCTAGCGGACAATTACAATTATATTGCACTGCCATGAAATTAAGTGGTATTGGTGATTTATTTTATCAATATGAACAATTAAAAAAGAAATTATTTGAGGAAGGACTTTTTGATGAAAAGTTAAAGAAACCTTTACCTCGTTATCCTTTTACCATTGGTTTAATTACTGGTAAAAATACGGCTGCTAGAGAAGATGTTTTAACAACGATTAACCGTCGTTGGCCACTAGCAACCATTAAAGAAATACCTACCTTAGTTCAAGGGACGGGTGCTTCTTTACAAATGATTGAAGCATTAAAACAAATGGATAAGCAGCAATGTGATGTTATTTTACTTGTTCGTGGTGGTGGTTCTATTGAGGATTTATGGGCCTTTAATGATGAAGCTTTAGCTCGTACGATTGTTGGGTGTAAGACACCAGTTGTTAGTGGTGTAGGGCATGAAGTAGATACGACCATAGTTGACTATGTAAGTGATAAACGAGCTGCTACACCTACAGCTGCCGCTGAAATGATCACACCGAATTTAAGTGATGTGCTACTACAAGTAGAAAACTATAAAAGTACACTACTTCATCATACAAAAACTATTTTAGCGTATAAAAGTAATCAATTAAGTGTACTTTCTAACCATCAAGTATTGAATAATCCGGAACGATTAATTGAAGGTAAATTGTATCGTGTAGAAGTGTTGAACAATAGATTACAACATCAACTACAAAAATCATCCATGATAAAAGTTACTAGCAATCAATTGTTCCAACGGTTTTTTCATTGTATTCAATTAAAAAATCAAGAGTTAAGTAATAAGAATAATCAACTAAACAATCGTCTACAACAGTGTATAATGGATTATTATGGTAAACAGTCACAACGTTTAAATAAGACGATTGCATTATTGGATGCTTATTCACCACTAAAAATACTAACTAGAGGATATAGTATTGTCTTTAAAAATAACGTAAACGTTTCTTCAATTGATGATGTAATGATTCAAGATGAATTACAAATACGTTTAAGTGATGGTTATATTACAACAATTGTAAAGGAGAAAAAGGATGGAAAATAAAACATTTGAAGCTTCAATGAATCGTCTTGAAGAAATTGTTAAGTTATTAGAGGGAAATGAACAACCATTAGATGATACAATTCAATTGTTTTCAGAAGGCTTATCACTTGTACAACAATGTGATTCTCAACTAAAACAATTTGAAAATAAAGTAGAACAATTACTAACTAAAAAAGGTGAGACCAATGAAACGATTTGAACAATTTCTACTAGATCGATGTGATGAACTTCAACCATCGATGGTATGTGATGCGATGAAGTATTCTTTATTAGCACCAGGAAAAAGACTGAGACCACTGTTGTTATTCAATGTGATTGAAGGATATCAACTTCCAAGAGAACGTGGCTATTATGGTGCAGCTGCCTTAGAAATGATTCATACGTATTCACTCATTCACGATGATTTGCCAGCATTAGATAATGATGTATTACGTCGTGGTAAAAATACGTGTCACGTTGAATTTAATGAAGCTTGTGCTATTTTAGCTGGAGATGGTTTGTTGACGTATGCTTTCGAAATGATTTCTAAAGCGAGTGATTCAGCAACTATCAACAATCAATGTTGTCAATTATTAGCGAAAGCAGCAGGGGCAAGTGGTATGATTTATGGTCAAATTCTTGATATGACCTTTGAAAATAAACAATGTACGTGGTCTGAATTAGAAACCTTACATGAAAATAAAACTGGTCAATTGTTTAAAGCAGCACTACAATTAGGTGCACTCCTCGCTGATAAACCAGAAGATGTTGAAGCTTGGGGTACAATTGGTATTATGATTGGTTTAGCTTTTCAAATACAAGATGATATTTTAGATGTAGTTGCTTCTAGTGAACAATTAGGAAAAAGCAATAGTGATGTAACAAACAATAAGAGTACAAGTGTTACTATTTTAGGTCTTGAAGAAGCGCAACGATTAATGAATGAATTATACGATAAAGCAATTTCTTTCATTAAAGAAATACATACAGAAAATACAAGTGTTATTAATACTATTGAAACGATTCGAACTAGAAATAAATAGGTGATTTAATGAAAATACAACAAATAGAAAATCCTGAATTTTTAAAAAATTACACGATCGATGAATGTAAAACATTAGCGAATGATATTCGTGGTTTTTTAATAGAAAGTGTTTCAAAAACGGGAGGACATTTATCGAGTAATTTGGGAGTTGTTGAATTAACCATCGCCTTGCATAAAGTATTTAATAGTCCAACGGATAAATTTATTTTTGATGTAGGACATCAAAGTTATACGCATAAAATATTAACAGGGAGAGCAAAAGATTTTCCTACCTTACGACAAACTGATGGATTAAGTGGTTTTCAAAAAAGAAATGAAAGCATTCATGATCCTTGGGAAGCGGGTCATAGTTCAACCTCACTAAGCGCTGCCTTAGGAATGGCTGTAGCACGTGATTTAAACAAAGAAGACTATCAAGTAGTTGCTATTATTGGTGATGGCGCAATGGCTTCAGGAATGTCATTAGAAGCGTTAAATCACATCGGTTGTGAAAAACGAAATTTAATTGTTATTTTTAATGATAACAACATGTCAATTTCTAAAAATGTTGGTGCCCTTACAAAAGGGTTTTCTCGTCTTAGAACATCGAGTCAATACACTAGTTTCAAACATGATGTAAAAGAATCACTAGGAAAAAATATTGTTGGAAAATCAATTTTACAAGGCATGACACTTATCAAAGATAAATTTAAAGAAACAATTGTAGATAGTGGAATTTTTTCTGAATTTGATTTGGAATATTTAGGACCTGTTGATGGTCATAATTTTGATCAATTATTTCATGTTTTAGAAGCAGCTAAAAAACACGATGGTCCAGTTGTCGTTCATGTTTTAACGACGAAAGGGTTAGGATATGAGTATTGTGAAGACGATAATCAAGGAATATGGCATGGTGTTGGTCCATTTGATATTAAAACGGGTAAAGCATTATCAACAACTCCGGAAAACTGTTTATCGTGGTCAGCAATTATTAGTGATAAATTGTGTAAATTAGCAAACTCGAACAAAGATATCGTGGCGATAACGCCAGCAATGATGTGTGGTAGTAAATTAGAGCGTTTCTTTGCTCAGTTTCCCGCACGAAGCTTTGATTGCGGTATTGCTGAAGAACACGCTGCTACCTTTGCGGCGGGATTAGCGATTAATGGAAAACGTCCATTTTTAAGCATTTATTCTTCTTTTTTGCAACGTTGTTACGATCAAATCAATCATGATATTTGTCGTATGGATTTACCGGTTGTTATTGGAATTGATAGAGCGGGACTTGTTGGTGAAGATGGTCCTACTCATCATGGTATTTTTGACATTAGCATTTTACGAAGTTTGCCAAACATTATTTTATCG
>CAZTII010000008.1:0-29088 GCA_964613305.1 uncultured Erysipelotrichaceae bacterium | reverse complement strand
CAACCAAAAGATAGCTATGAGGCAAAACTATTGATGAATACCGCATTTAATCAGTCTCATCCTTGGGCTATTCGATATCCTAGAGGAATCGTAACGTTTGATAAAAGTGATACAAATGAAATAGTAGAAATCGGTAGTTGGACAATGCATAATGAAAAAGAGGAAAATAAAATTTTCTTATTAAGTTATGGTAGTGATGTGGATCGATTACTCAGTAAAATTGTGATTAACCAACTTCCTGTTACCGTTGTCAATTGTCGTTTCTTTAAACCAATTGACGAAAAGATGTTACAATACATCGCTAATAAAAACAAGCATGTCATCATCTATGAAACAGATGTTGAAATTGGTGGCTTGGGTAGTGCTATCTTAGAGTGGCAACAAGCAAATAATCACCAATTATCAATCACACGATTTGGTATTGGCGATAATTATGTTCCACAAGGGTCAATTAACCACTTAAGAAAAAGTTGTCAATTAGACACCCAAACTCTTTTTGATACAATTCACACTCTTCTTAATGACTAGGAGGATTTATGATACAAAGTATTTTTATTCAAAACTTTATTATATTTGAACAAATAAACCTTGATTTTCATCAAGGTTTTAGTGCTTTTACTGGTGAGACAGGAGCTGGAAAATCATTGCTGATTGATGCGATTAGCTTTCTTTTAGCTGAAAAAGCGTCACCATCCATCATTCGTCAACAATGCGATAAAGCGTTTGTAGAAGCTGTTTTTAATTTAGGTAAGGATGCGAAAGAAAAATTAGAAGAAGCCGGTTTTGATAATAGTGAGGATACAATTATTTCACGAGAGCTACGCAGTGACGGTAAAAATACATATAAAATAAATTATCGTACATGTACCGCATCATTAATTAAAACTATCATGGAAAATGAGATTGATATACATAGTCAACATGACAATCAATATTTATTAAAACAAAGTAATCATCGTCAATTATTGAATCATTATATCAATCATGACGAATTAATTAAAAAAGTGTCTACTTCATATCAAGAGTGGAAAACAATTGAAAAAGAAAAAGAATACTTATTAAAGGAAGAGTTTAATAATGATGAATTAGAGAGAATGATTAGCGGTAAAGAAGAAATTGAACGAGCAAATGTACAACTTGGTGAAGATGATGAGTTAGTAAGAAGGGAAAAAGAAATAAATACAATTATTAAACATATTGAACGATTACGTCAATCATATCAAACCTTTGATACAACAATTCAACCATCGATGTACGATGTTCTTAAAAATTTAGGGCAATGTCAATTAGAAGAAAAATTACAACGACAATTGGATCTTATTCATACAAGTTATATTGAAACGGTTGATTTTTTTGAATCAATTCATGATTTAATTGAACAATGTGATTATTCAGAAAAAGAAATTAATGATATTCAAGAACGTTTATTTTTACTTTCTCGTCTTAAACATAAATATGGTTTATCGATTGAAGCAATTTTAAAAAAGAAAGAAGAACTTACCATCAATATTGAACGTTTTTATCATCGTGAAGAAGTGTTGGAAGAAATTGAAAAAAGGATAAAAATTGCTTATGACAACTTTATGGAAAATGCTACGGCTTTACGTAAAGAAAGACAAGAAAAAAGTGTAATTTTAGATGAAGCAATTTCACAACAATTGAAAGATTTAAAATTACCATATGCTACCTTTAAAACAGAACTACTTGATGATAAAGAGAGTAAAGATGGTATTGATCAAGTAACCTTTTTAATTTCCATGAATCCAGGAGAACAACTAAAACCTTTAGCAAAGGTTGCTTCAGGAGGGGAATTAAGTAGGGTCATGCTAGGGTTAAAAGGAATTTTTTCTTCGCTACAAGGCATTGAAACGATTATTTTTGATGAAATTGATACTGGTATTAGTGGTCCAGTCGCCTTATCCATCGGTAAAAAAATGAGTGATTTAGCTACTTCATGTCAAGTTTTTTCAGTAACACATTTAGCACAAGTAGCTTCATGTAGTGATTTTCATTATCATGTTATAAAAAACCAAACGGAAACGATGACAACAACTGAAATTCATCAATGTAATGAAAATGAGCGCATTGAGGCCCTTGCAATGATATCTCAAGGACAATGTACACCAACTAGTTTAAAAGCGGCGAAAGAGCTATTAGAACACAGTCAAAAGCTATGTCGCAAGTAATCTTTCATATTGATTTAAATTCATTCTTTGCTTCAGCAGAAGTTTTATTAAATCCACAGTTAAAAGGAAAACCGGTGGCAGTAGGGGGTAGCTCGTCGAGAGGGGTTATTTCCACTGCTTCTTATGAAGCAAGAAAATACGGTGTTACATCAGCAATGCCGGTCCATCAAGCACTAAAACTTTGTCCAGAACTTATCATTATTAAAGGAAATCATCATTACTATGAACAATTATCAAAACAGTTTATTCAACTTGTCACTCGATTAAGTCCAATCATTGAAATTGCAAGCATCGATGAGTGCTATGTCGATATGAGTAAACATTTTAAAAATATTGAAAAACCGTTAGATATCGCCGTAAAATTACAACAAGACATATACAATGAATTAGGACTTCAATGTTCTATTGGCATTGCCCCAAATAAATTTTTAGCTAAAATGGCGAGTGAAATGAAAAAACCGATGGGAATAACCGTTTTACGAATCCAAGAAGTACCAACTAAGCTATGGCCTTTACCTATTCAAAGTATGCGTGGAGTAGGGAAGAAAACATCCATAGCGTTAATGGAAAGAAATATTAAAACGATTGAAGACTTAGCAAAAATTGACGATTATCATCAGATAATTGATATTTTTGGTAAAAATAGTATGAGAATGATTCGTTTAGCCAATGGCTATGATGATAGTGAAATTATTGTCGATGCCGTTACTAAAAGTCTAAGTCAATCAACAACATTATCTTCTGATACGACAAACTACGAAGAGATTAAAATCACTTTTCAAAAGCTATCAAAAACACTTTCAAATCGATTAATCAGTGAAAAATTAATGGGAAGCGTCATTTCAATAACTATAAAATACAATGATTTTTCCCAAACAAATCGTAGTAAAAAACTAGGATTTAGTATATATAAAAGTGATGATTTAATGCAATATGCAATGGATTTATTCGATGAATATTATATTGATGAGCCAATACGCTTATTAGGAATCGGTATAGGACAACTTAAAGACAGCAATGAATTTGTTCAACAATTAAGTTTGTTTGAATCAAACAATAACACAACGATTGATTTAGTAAGTGAAATAAATAGTAAATTAGAAAAAAGTAAAGTAATATTAGCAAGTGATTTAGTAAAAAAAGGAAAAAGACAATGACTATAAAAGAAGCAATCGAAGAATTTATGATGCACATTACCTTTATCGATCCTAAAGCTAAAAAAACAATACAATCCTATACGAATAATTTGCGTCAATACAATGAATACTTAGAAAGTAAAAATGTAACAATTGTAAAAGATATCACAACAACACATATCGTCGACTATTTATATCAAAAGAGTTTAACATTAACAAAAAAAACAATCAATCAACACCAATCAGCAATGAATAGTTTTCACAGATGGTTAAATGATAAATATGATCAACCAAATCCATGTAAAAACATCAAACTAACCGGAAAAGGAAAAACACTACCCATTTATATAAAAAGTAATGATATTGAGCGATTACAACAAAGTTTTAATGATACACCAATTGATATTTTTCATCGTGCCATTATTGATTTATTATATGGTTGTGGTTTAAGAATCAGTGAATGTGTTACTGCCTCATTACAACACATTAATTTTGAACATAAAACAATAACAATTACAGGAAAAGGAAATAAACAACGAGTAATTCCAATTCCAACAAGTACGATGGCTTCCTTATACCAATATACACAAAAGGTTAGACCAGGTTGGAATAAAAATAATCTATCCAATCTTTTTGTCAATCGTTTCGGTCGACACACAACAAGTGAATCTGTTGAAAAAATGGTAAAAGAAAGATGTAAGCTTCTAAATATTGATGAGCGCATCACACCACATAAATTTAGACACAGTTATGCAACACATTTATATCAACATGGCGCTGATTTACGTGCCGTACAAGAATTGCTAGGGCACGCATCCATCGAAACAACAGAAATATATACCCATTTAGAAAAAGAGAATATCTTTTCAATGTACAATCAATTTCACAATAAAGATGATCAAAAAGATTAATTCAAAATAATCGGATAATACTTATTATGCGAAGTTATAACGTAAATAAAAGATAATCCAAAGGATTATCCGTTTACTTTATTCTTTAATGCTTTACTAGGTTTAAATGAAATGGATTTACTTGCTGCAATCGTAATTTTTTCTTTTGTTAATGGATTAATACCAGGTCGTTCAGCTTTTTCTTTTACTTCAAACTTACCGAATCCGTATAAATCAATCGTATTGCCTTCAATCAACATTTCTTCAAAAACGCCTAATACTTGGTCTAATATCAATCCTGCTTCTTGCGGGCTATTTTCCATTTTAACACTTAAGATACTTGCTAAATCTTTTTTCTTTAAATTTATCATGTTTTATTCCTCACTAGAAGCTATTTGTTTTAATAACTCAATCATTTCGATTAGTTGCTCCTCACTAATCCCTTTAATACCACACGCATGTTTATGGCCGCCACCACCAAATTGTTCCGCTATTTTATTAATTTCAATTCTTTTTGAACGAATGGAACCACTATAGATAATGTTGTTGTCAATTTTTTCTTCTGTAAATAAAGCCCAAATTTCTACTTCTTTTAAGCCACCTAATTCAACAACATAATTTCTAGCAGTTGATGGACTCATTGGGTAGAAATCTTCTTGTTTTAGTACTAAAATTGAACATTTTTTATCGATGGTTGATAATGTTCTAATTTTATTGGCAAAATAAAATTGATCAACATTTCTATCAAACATTTCAGCGTTAATTTTGGCTAAATTTAAGTCTTTTTCAGCTAATTTAGATGCCATTAACAATGTATGGGATGTTGTGTTATTTGTTTTAAAACACATTGTATCAGTTAATAAACCTCGATATAAATACGTTGCTGTTTTGTTCGATAAGATATAATCACAAGATGTAAAAATAGTTGCTAAAAATTCACACGTTGCCGCATAATCGGGTCGAACCCATTCGACATCACCACATTGTTCGGTATAAATATGATGATCAATTCGAACAATTTTTTTTGCTGTTTTTACTCTACTATCGTCGATTCTATTCATTACTGATGTATCTAATACAATCGCTAAACTATTTTTAATCGTTTCATCATCAACATGATCCATTTCTTCAAAAAAAGATTCTGTTGGTTGATGAAATCCACATGCTACAATTTTTTTGTTGTTAAAATTATCCATCAGCCAGGACTTTAGTCCTAGCTGACTTCCTAATGCATCGCCATCCGGATTAATGTGGCGAAACAGTGTTATTGTATCATAAGAATTAATTTCGTTTAAAAAGGCATCAATCATTAGTTTAAACCAAGGATGTTCATTGTATCTCTAGCAATTACTAATTCTTCATTGGTAGGTACAATCCACACTTGAACTTTAGACTCCTCTTTTGTTAATTTACATTCTTTAGAACGTGTTTTTGCATTAAGTTCATAATCCATTACTAGACCTAAACCTTCTTCAAATCCTTTACAGATTTGTCCACGTAATGATGTATCATTTTCACCTAAACCAGCAGTAAATACAATCGCATCTACCCCACCCATTTGCATTACATAACCACCAACAACGTTAACAACACGATTTACGTACATTGCTTGGGTTAAAATAGCGCGTGCATTTCCTTGTTGTACCGCATCTTCAATGTCTCTTGCATCGCTTGAAATACCTGAAATACCAAGCATACCAGATTTTTTATTTAAGATATTGTCAATATCAGCTGGGCTTAAGTTAGCTTTTTGTTGCATATGAGGAATAATTGCTGGGTCAATATCACCACAACGTGTACCCATCATAATACCAGCAAGTGGTGTAAAGCCCATTGATGTGTTAACACATTTACCGTTTTTAACCGCAGTAATTGATGCACCATTTCCTAAATGGCATGTAATAATACGACTGTTGTTGATATCTTTGTTCATTAATTCGCAGCAACGTTCTGCGACAAATTGATGACTTGTTCCATGCGCACCATAACGTCTTACTTGATAATCTGTGTACCACTCATATGGTACTGCATACATGAATGTTGCTTCATCCATTGTTTGATGGAATGCTGTATCAAAGACAAACACGTGTTCAATAGAAGGTAGAGCTTCTTTAAATGCACGGTAACCAATTAAATTTGCTGGATTGTGAAGAGGAGCTAATGATGATAATTTTTCAACTGTTTCAATAGCGAAATCATCAGCCTTAACTGACTTATTGAAATAAGAACCACCTTGTACAACACGATGTCCAGCTGCTGTAATTTCATTTAAGTTTTCTACAATCTTGTGTTCAACTAATGCTTTCAGCAATAATTCAACCGCAACGGTATGGTTTTTAATCGGTAAATTGCTTACAACTTTTTCACCATTAAATTTAATCGTAAAGACACCTTCTTCAAGACCAATACGCTCGGCAATTCCTGATGTTAGTACGGTTTCACTTGGCATATCAAATAATTGAAATTTAAGTGAAGATGAACCTGCATTTACTGAAATAATTTTACTCATAGTATCCTCCTTTATTCAGTATCCAAACATTGATTAATGATTGTGTTTACTTCCACATTATTCAATGAATTTAGTGTTTTAAAACAGTGTTGAACCTTTTTTTGATACGCAATAAACCCTATTTTTTCTTCATACTCTGTTAATAATAGTTCGCTTTTTTTAATGGTATCGAAAATCGCTGATCGTGAAATATCCAATAATTCTGCAATTTCTGCCAAGGAATAATCCTCACGATAGTAATAATCACAAATATTGCGTTGTTTACTCGTTAATAGCGATTCATATACATCTAAATACTCATTAATAGTATCTACTTTATCGAGCACTTGCTAATCCTTCAGAAATACTATATAAATAGGCGCTGCTATCAAAAGGTCTTAAATCAGTAACTTTTTCTCCTAAACCAATATAATATACGGGAATATTTAAACAATATTTTATTGCCATAACAATACCGCCTTTAGCTGTACCATCCATTTTTGTTAATATAATTCCCGTAACATGTGTCACTTCTTGAAATAAACGGGCTTGTGATAAACCGTTTTGTCCGGTAGTTCCATCTAAAACAAGCCATACATTATGAGGAGCACCTTCAATTTCACGTGCTACAACCTTCCTCATTTTCGCCAATTCATTCATTAAATTTACTTTATTTTGTAAACGTCCTGCTGTATCACATAATAATATATCGATATTGTTTTCTTTAGCGTAACGACATCCATCAACCAAAACACTACTTGGATCACAATTAGCTTTGCCTATAATGCAAGGAATACTCAATGAATCGGCCCACGCTTGAAGTTGTTCCGTAGCACCAGCTCTAAAGGTATCCGCCGCTACTAGAGCTACCGTTTTACCCATGTCTAAGTACATTGATGCTAGTTTCGCTGTGGATGTTGTTTTACCGCTACCATTAACACCTACCATCAAAATTACTGTTGGACCATTGTCATTCATCACAATATCCGCAACTGGTTTCTCATTGTATATTTCTTCACATATTTCAATTAAAAATTCCATAGCATAATGAAATGAAATCTTTGGATATTTTTTAGCTAAGTTTTTTAGACGTAAACATATTTCATCAGTTGTTTCAATACCAACATCACTTTCCAACAAGACAATGGTTAACTCTTCCAAAAACTCATCATTAATACCATTATATGTAAAACTCATCGAATTCAATTTAGCAGATAAAGAATCTTTCGTCTTTTTAAATCCGCTTAAGTAAACAGCTTGATCATTTTTTTTACTAAACGTATTTTTTAATTTTTCAAAAAAACTCATGATTTCTCCTCCTCACTCTCTTTTGAAAGTAAAATTGCGTCAGTTAATTCTACTTTTAACATTTGTGAAACTCCTTGTTTTTGCATTGTTACCCCGTACAACACATCACATTGAATCATTGTACCTGGTCGATGAGTAACGACAATAAACTGTGTATCTTGACTAAAATTCTTTAAGTATCGTGCAAAACGTTCCACGTTGCTTTGATCAAGTGCAGCTTCCACTTCATCAAAAATACATAGAGGAACTGGACGAACGCGTAAGATAGAAAATAATACACTAATCGCAATCAAGCTTTTTTCACCACCTGAGAACAATCGAATGTTTTGAATAGCCTTACCAGGAGGTTGAACATCCACATCAATTCCAGTATTTAAAATATCACTTGGATCTTCTAAAATTAATCGTGCTTTACCGCCACCAAACAATGCTTGGAATGTATTGTTTAACTCAGCATTAATTTTATCGAACATTTCTTTAAACTGCTTTGTCATCACCGCATCCATTTCATCAATGGCAGTACAAATCTTATCTCTGCTTTCCAATAAATCATCAATTTGTTCTTTTAGAAATTCATATCGTTGATTTACTTCATCATATTCAACAGGAGCATTCATATTAATGTTACCTAAGCTATCAATTTCACTTCTTAATTGTAACACTTCTGATTTAGCACTAGGAATATCTAATTCAGGTACCTTTGTTTTTGCATAATCAAAAGTCATCTGATATTCACTGGACAATCTTGATAAACTCGCTTCACACTTTGTTTCAATGCGGGCAGTATCAATTTTAATCGCATTTAAACTAGCGCTAGCAACATTAAAATCTTTTCGTAATTGACGCATCTGCATTTCTTTACGTTCAATTTCTTGCATTAATTTTAATCGTTGTTCGCGTTTATTTCGAACTTGTTCATTATAATCATCGCGTAAACTATACGATTTATTCAACCTATTGATTAACTCACTTGCGTAATTATCTTCTTCACTCGTATCCTTGTTTACCCCCTCTGGATTAATCAAGGCATAATCACGTTTACATTGTTCAACTTTAGCTTTTTTCGCATCGACAAGCGATTCAAGTTTTGCTGATTCTAAACGTTTATTCATTAGCGCTTCTTGCGTTTGTTCTTTAAAACGTCCTTTTTCATCAATTGATTTTTGAATCAGTGCTAATTCTGCTTGTTTACTATCCAAGCTATTTTTAACTTCTGTTAATTGTTTTTTAAAGGTAATAATGGAAGTTTCGTTACGAACTTTTCCACCTGTCATAGAACCACCGCGATGGATTACTTCTCCATCTAATGTTACTATTTTATAGTTATAATTTAAATAAGTAGCTAAGGTATTTCCTACTTGTAAATCTGAACAAACAAGAACTTGTCCTAATAAAGACTCAGCTACAGAATTAAAAACACTCTCACATGAAATAAAATCTTTTGCAATACCTAAATATCCTTCAACATTGTTAGCGATTATTTCATGTTCACGATTTAAATATCGCGGTTTTAAAACGGTAAGTGGTAAAAATGTTGCTTTTCCACTCTGATTTTTCTTTAAGAAATGAATAGCTTTTCGAGCCGCTTCCTCATTGTTTGTGACGATATTGTATAATGAACCTCCTAAAGCAACACTAATTGCTTCCTCATATCCTTCAGATGGTTTTAATACAACACCAACAACACCCATAATTCCAAGTAACGAAGCTTCGTTATCCATGATTGATTTAACACCATGTTGACTAGTAAATGGATCTTTTAACATCGTTGACAATTGATCAAAACGATTTTGTAAATGACGTAATTGATTTGACATCATTTCTTTTTTACTCGTAAGTTCGATTAATTCATGATTAATGTTATTTAACGAGCTCGTAAATAAAGAAATATCAACTTCCGTTTGTTTAAAACGTGCTAAACGGTCATCATATTCAAGAATTGCTTCATTATATAATTGTTTAATCTCTTTCTCTTTTTCTTCTTGATTACCAACTTCAATCGCATATTTTCTTTTTTCTTCTAGTTTTATACGACTTGCTTCAAGCAATTGAATATCATTAAACACTTTTAAATATTCTTCTTGAATCTTATTGATATCGCGATCTAAATCATTCGCTACTTTTTTATTTTCATTGGTTTGGGTTTCATTTACTTGTAACGTTGTTTCTTGCATAAGAAGTTGACTTTCTAAATCAAGACAAACCTTACGACTATCTTCTAATTGCTTTGACAGTTGACTGATATCATCAACCAATACGGCAATTTCAATCTGTTGTAAACGATCCATTTTTTCACGGTAAATTACTGCTTTTTTTGCTTGTTTTTTTAAGGGAGATACTTGTTTTTCAAGTTCCAATAAAATATCTTGGCTACGTTCTATGTTATCTTGTGTTCGTTCTAATTTTGATAGTGACTCTAGTTTTCTCTTTTTATATTTGCTGACCCCAGCTGCCTCTTCAAAAATAGCGCGACGATCAATTGGTTTTGCTTCCGCGAAACTACTAATATTTCCTTGAGAAATCATAGAAAGTGAATCTTTTCCTAACCCACTATCCATAATTAAATCGACGATATCTTTCAATCGACAAGTTGAACGATTTATAAGGTATTCAGCATCTTGTCCATTACGATACAAGCGACGTGTAACTTCGATCTCATCAAGTTGGGAATTTAAAAAACGACGTGTGTTATCAAACACTAGCGTCACTTCCGCCACATTAACCATTTTACGATCAGCACTACCTGCGAAGATAACATCAATCATGTTGTTACCTCGTAGTGATTTTACGGATTGTTCTCCAAGAACCCAACGAATCGCATCAGTAATATTGCTTTTACCGCAACCATTTGGTCCTACAATTCCAGTGATAGAATGCTCAAACTGAATGACCACTTTGTCTGCAAATGATTTAAATCCTTGTATTTCAATTCTTTTTAAAAACATTCTCATCCACCCTATCTACCAAATAATTATAACAAAATCAGACCTCTTATAAAAGGACTTCACCGATTTTTTAATCGTAAAACCACCTTTTTATAACTTTTTTTGCTTCTTTTTCATCTTCAATCGTTAATCTTATGTATTTATTTGTGGATATCGTTTTATCCAACGATGAAAAAGGTTTGTGTTCTAAAATAATACTGTGACAATGATCATCACGACGCAAAGGATATGTATTATTAAAACCATCTTTTAAGGCATAATTTTCTTGTATACAAAGACTACAATTTTCCTTACTTCCATCACTCAACAAGGAATTTACTACACAATAATCGCTAATCATTAAATTGCGTCTTCCATACACATATGTTGTCGTATTTGGCATAAATCCATATCGTTTTTCAAATGCATTACACGTTTTTTCAATGGAATTTTTATCCATTTCCACACTAAAAATTACATTTGTCGCGCCATGTTCATATAAAAAAGCTAAACAATAACTGTTTGTACAATTTAATCCATGTCCTGCTATAAAGTCTTTGTGTTGGTATAAACCACCTAAATCATTGACAATGGTAGCTTGTGTTGCCATATCATCTGTGATAGTACTAGATGCATACATGATATCATTTTGTTTACATAACAATGCTGAACTGCTACATAATAGAATATTATCAGATTCAATGATTTGTTCTTTTTTCATAATTTCAACAATTGTTGTTGAAGTTAATGGTATTTCTTTTAGTGGAAAAAATTGTTCTTTTTTTGTTGTTCGATGATGAAATAGTTGACGTTTTTCAATCAGTTGTTGCAAACAAGAACGACGTAATGCGTTGATTTCTTTAATTGAAAAATATATATCATCCATATCAATATCACATTGTTTCAACGTAAACAAAGGATCATTAAACTTACTAATTTGTTCGATAATTCTTTCTTTACTCATCGGCTGATTAAGTGCTTTTTGACACATTTCATCACTAGAAACCATGACTTGATGTTTACCATCGCTAAGTTGAATTATAAATGGTTTTCCTATTTTAGCGCTAACCTCACACGTTAATGATACCGTTTTAAATGGTTTTGACGTATCATTTAACAGTCGTTGATTTAAGAGAGTATCACTCGTTTTTAGTACCATAGAACCAATAGAAACATACTGCGTGCATGGAATTTCTACTTGTTCACCTTTTTTAGCACTTCTGACTAATTTCCCTTTTACTTTAATAAAGTTAACAATGAAACCTACATCGTTCTCTTGAAGAATACGAATACCATCAAATTGATTTAAATCATCACTTAATTGAATAATGATATTATCTTTCGTTGCTTTTATAATTTTTCCTAAAGGAGTACCAACATGATTTGGTCGAAAATAATTCATTAACTCTTTTCCTTGAGCATGAAACACACGTCCTGCCGTAAATTCACGATTAAAAACACTTTTTAATTCTTTCTCACTATCTTTTGAACAAGTGTATTGTTTATTATCATAGTAACAAGAAGTCGCTTTTACAAACTCTGAAACAACTTTACCAACATATTCCGCTTTTTTCATTCGTCCTTCAATTTTTAAACTAGATACTCCAGCTTCAATCAATTCATGGACATTATTTAATGTATTTAAATCTTTAGGACTTAATAAATAATTACCTTCACTTGCAATCACACTATTGTCTTTTTGGCGAATTAGTTCATATTTCATACGACAACTTTGCGCACACATACCTTTATTACCTGAACGTTGTTGAGTAACACTGCTCATCAAACATTGTCCACTATAACTAATGCATAGTGCACCATAACTAAAGGTTTCTATTTCAATGTTCAACTGACAGTATTCTCTAATTTTTTCAATCGGAGTTTCGCGTGGTAAAACAATTCTTTTTACACCAAGTTCTTTTAAAAATAAAATTCCTTTTTTATTATGAACATGCATCTGTGTGGAGGCATGTACTTCAAAATCGGGATATGTTTTTAATACATAACTTAAAAGTCCTAAATCCTGGATAATTAATGCATCAACATCAATGGAATAATAGTAATCTACATCATTTTTTACGTCGTCGAATTCATCTTCATAAAGTAATGTATTCATCGTTACATATACTTTTACATCATGATGATGAGCATAACGAACAACTTCTTTCATTTCTTCATGATTAAAATTGCTAGAATACGCTCTAGCACCAAAATTCTTTCCTCCGCAATAAACAGCATTGGCACCATAATGAATTGCGGCATACAATGCTTCAAAGCTGCCGCAAGGCGCTAATATTTCTACTCTAGACACAGTATTGCTCCAAGAAAGCATCTAAATCAACTTGTGACAATATCGTATCGCTATAATTAATTAAAAAAATAATATCTAAAGCTAGTAATACATCATTAGGTGTGTTATTCAATTTGTTTTTAGTAAGTAATGCATTCATAGCTAGTTGAGCAGCCATTTCCATATGACGATGACTGTATCCAGCAATGACACAACTTACTATTACTGCCATCATCAATTGAATCGTCGCTTCACTATTGTAACCATTATCATGTAATATAGTAGATACAATTGAGCCATAACAACCCGCAATTGCTAATGCTTTTTTACATTGAACTTTTGATGCATTGCGCAATTGATATTCTACCATCACCATCGCTTCAACATAGTTTCCATGTAATGCATGGCTATAACATAATGCGACTAGTGCTTCTTTATCTTTATGATGATCACTGAGTAGACTAGCACTTAAATGCAATGATTTGGCAGTACTTCCTTTAAGTTGTACACCATACTTACTACGATTTAATATATCCTCTACATAACGGTCTAAATAGCTATCTAAGGAAGGTTCAAACATACATATCGTTTCATACCAAGACGATTTAAATTGAGCGCATAACGCCTTAAAATCAGCTATTGTCTTAATCGCACTGAACGGAAAGTTATCCGTTAATTTCATGATTAATTCTTTCTTATCAAGTTGATTCATTTGTTCATCATATGTTTCAATAATAAAACCAACTTCATCAGAAGCTTTTAAATAACCCCAATTCCATTTAATCGTAAGATGAGGAAATTGTTGTTTAAGTAGTGAACTATAATTATTTTTTTGATTCTCACTATAAAAAATACCGACAACTAAAAGCACCACGACCATGGTGTTGTTCAGTGTTTTTAAATATTCAACCAACTCGACAAAAGGTTGAGTATCATCATTTTCAATAGTACATCCTTCAAAAAAACATTGTATTTTTTTCATGCTTACCTCGCTGTATTAATAATAAATAATTCAAAAGATAATTTTTTATCACCAATTCCACTTTTAAAATTTTGATCTAAGGTTGCTAAATCGTTTAGAATTGATAATAACCAACTTAATGAGACACCAAATAAAGAATCCATCGTTTTTTTAACACGATATGGATGTGCTTTTAGTGTAGAAATGATTTGTTCCCTACTCATGTTACTTTCCATACATAATTTAACGTGATACATAAAACGAAATTGACTTGCTAATAAAGCAACTAAATAAATTGGATCTTTATTTAAAACAGCTAAATCTTGCCAATAATGCATCGCATCTTTTAGCCGTTTACTACATGCAGCATTTACTAATAAAAAAACATCTTCGTCTAATAACTTTGGTACTAAATGACAAATATCCTCTTTTGTTAATGAGGATGAGTAACATTCTAATTTAGTTAACTCATTTTCAAACACTTCTAAACTAAGTGGTAAACGCGAAAACAATTCATTCATTGCATCATTAGTTAATGTTATTTTTTTACTATTAAAAGCTCTTTTTACCCATACTTGAAAAGCAGCTTCATCCAAACAATCACAATCAATACTTTGACTATGTTTTTGTAATAGTTTAACTATTTTTTTACGCTTATCAACAACTATAGATCCATAAAAAACTACAATAACATTATGAATACCTTCTTCTAAAATCGTTTCAAATAATTTACTATCATGATCACTTAATGATCCAGTAGAGGTTAAAAAGGAAGGATTTTTAACAATAATCAATTTTATTTCATTAAAAAAAGGAATGATATTCATTTCATCATATAAATGAATCATTTTAAAGTCACTAGAACTCGCATCCATTGTAACCGTATCAAATTCATCTAATTTATCTTTATACGACTGTATGATTTTAGTCAATTCTAGCCGACAACGATAACGGTCACTTCCTAAAATACTATAATTCATCCGATCACCCTATGTTATTATACCAATTTTTCCACTGCTGGTGGTAAAAAATTTTAACCATCCTATAAAATGAACATGAATGTCGCCATCTTTTGCGGTTATAACGTATGGAATATGATATTTCTTTAATCGTTCAATGACGCTTGGATGGGGATGATTGTATAACGACTGTTTTCCCGAAGAAATAATACTTAATTTAGGACGTGTTGATGTAAGAATACTATCTCCTGTTGACGTTTTACTACCGTGATGACTAAGTTTTAATACACTCACACTTAGACTCGGATATTTTTTCATCATTTCTTCTTCGACCGATAAAGAAATATCTCCAGTTAATAAAAAAGAAACATCATCAAGAACGACATAGAGAACTTGGCTACTATCATTTTCATTGTCATTAGAAATGGTATTTAAATCGATAAACTGTAAACTATCAATAATTCGTTCATCAAAGTGATTAAATACCACCTCTTTTACATGATAGTGTTCTTTAATAAGTTCTAATCCACCAACATGGTCTTCATCTAAATGAGAAATAAATATAGCATCAATTTCTTTAATTCCTTTCGCTTTCAACATCGTATTGACGTGTGAAAATGCTGTTTTCTTACCGGTATCAATAAGAACTGTTGTTTGATTAAAAAAATCACGAAATAGTATACTATCTCCCTGACCAACATTTATAAAGATCACTTCACGATGCAATGAAAATAGACCACAATACATAAATAAAACGTATAAACTAATATAAACAACATCATGCACTCGTTTCTTCTTTAAAATAACATATAAACCTACATACAATGGTAATCCGGTAGATAAAGGAGTTCCATGCAATAGGTTCATCATAGGAAAAGTCATACTATTATTTAATAGAACGATGATTTGATAGAATACATCGTGTTGAGTCCACAAAAGAAAAAAAGAAAAAATCGTAATAATACCGATTACTTTTGATACAAAAGGAAAGAAGAATAAGGACAACACATTGATTTGATGGAACAATACACTATGACATATCATAGTTGCATGTATTCTTTTATATGGTTCGTTGCGATAAAAATGATGAAGCAACGCTACCATAAACGGAATGACAAAGCTTAACAACATTGTTTCATACGAAAATAACACCATCATCGCTATCGCAGAAATAGCGAGTCGGTCAACAGAAGAAAGTGATGTAAAACGCAATGTTTTCTTGATTAATTGATACGAGGAAAATAATGGAAAATGATAAAATAGTGAGATTAGTAACCAATAAAGACATTCTATCCATTGTCGTTTTTGTTTATTTATAATGAATTTCAACAAAAAAGAAATAAGCGATAATAAACCGACATATCCATATCCACTTGACATTAAAAAAGATAATTCACTGTCATTGTTGGATGAGTTAAACAACGTTTTCAATAAAACGTTACGATGTTCCTTAGGAAAGTTATTTAGTATATGTTGATGGATATTTCCACGAAAACTATCTGATTCTCTCAAAACACTCATTGATTGAACTTTTATTTTTGTATACACACCTTTTCGTTGTAAATACTTATCATAATCAAAACCATAACTACTTATAAACGATTCATTCATTATTTCACCTTGAAATGAAATAGTACTATCAACAATACAATTAGTACAATTGGTAAGAAGAACTTTCGTAAATTGTTGTTGTACAATCGCATTTTCATTTTTTACTTCGATGATTTTACCATAAGAAATTATGTTATGATTCCATCTTGGAAAAATAACAAGTCCTAACAACACTAAAAAAAGGAAGCATTGCCGCCAACAATAACTAACCATACAGTATATGATTGGAATCAGTAATAACCATTTGTTTTTTTCAGATAAATAAATACTAGCCAATAAAAGTAGTGAAAGTTGTAAGGATGATTGTTTCATAAGGTAATCAAATCCTTGATTTGATTAAATTTTGCCTCACCTATCCCTTTTACTAACATAATATCCTCAATCTTTTGAAATAATCCTACTTGTGTACGATAGTCAATAATTTTCGTTGCGGTTGCTTCTTTAATACCAGGCAATGTAATTAATTGTTCTAATGGTGCTGTATTGATAGAAATTAAAGGAATTTCTTTAATTTCGGGAATTACAATACAATCTCCATCTTTTAAAATTGTCTTAGGATTAAGCATACTTGTATCAGCTGATGGTAATAGTTCAATATGATGATAAATCTCTTCTAAAGGGGAATAGAGTGGTAAAGAAAGTGACTTTTTACTCTTAACTGCTCCATCAATAGTAACTTCAATAGTATTACGATATTGTTTTTTTAAATCAATATAGTTAATAGGGCGATAAAATAGTAATACAATTAATAAAATAAAAATAAGTAGTTTTTTCATAAAGCCTCCTACTTATTTATATGAGTTATGGATTAATTCCTATTTATTGAAATGATTTTTACTTTATAAGGGTTATCAACATTTACTTCAACAATGTCATTAATTCCCTTGTCTAAAATAGCAAGAGCAAGTGGTGTTACGTTTGAAATTTTACCATTTAGTGGATCAGCTTCAACTGAACCAACGATGCTAAAATCAACGATATCTCCCGTATCAAGTTCTTCAATTGTCACATTACAACCTAAACGCACCGTAGTAGCATCACCAGTTGCATTATTAATTAAACGAACATTACTTAACATTGCTTCAAGTTCACGAATTCGTGCTTCTACTTGAGCTTGACGATCTCTTGCAGCATCATAATCCGCATTTTCTGATAAGTCACCTTGAGCACGAGCAGCTTTTAAGTCTTCAATTACTTCATTTTTAACAACATGTACTAAGTGTTGGTATTCTTTATTTAAATCATCCAAACCTTCCTTAGTTACATAAATTTTATCATCCATCATGTTTATCACTCCTTAACTTAACAATTATATCACATTTCAAGCTTATTGCCACATAAACTACGAATTTTCGTTGACAACAAGTCGATAGCTACACTATTATGTCCACCTTCTGGAACAATAATATCCGCATATCGTTTACTAGGTTCGACAAATGTATTGTGCATATCGCGTACCGTTGTAATGTATTGAGTTACAACCGAATTTAACGTACGACCACGATCTTCCACATCACGCATCAAACGACGAATAAAACGAATATCTGAATCGGTATCAACGAAGATTTTTATATCAAGCATGTCCCGTAATACTTCACTCTCTAAAATAAATAAACCTTCTAAAATTACAACATCACAAGGTTCAATGATTTCGGTTTGTTCACTACGAGTATGATTAATAAAATCATAAATTGGTTTATTGATGGCTTTTCCATCAACTAAATCATGAAGATGTGATACTAACAAATCATTATCAAAAGCAAGAGGATGATCATAATTGGTTTGTGTACGCTCTTCCATAGTTTTTGCCGATTGATCCTTATAATAATCATCTTGACGGATGATAGTAATTGAATTATCATCACTAAATGCCGCTTTAATTTTTTTTGCTACCGATGTTTTACCAGAAGCACTTCCTCCGGCTATCCCAATTAATGTTGTCATAAACAATCCTCTTTCGTTTATTTTAAATATTTTTTAACATATCGAACGTGCTCATCGTACGTTTTAGAATAATATACTGTACCATCCCCTTTTACATCAGCCATAAAATAATAATATTCCGAAGCTGTTGGATGTAATACAGCATCAAGTGCTGCTTCACCAGCATTTAAAATAGGACCTGGTGGTAACCCTTGATGAAGATATGTATTATATGGAGAATCAAATGTTGGATTTACTTCACATTTGCTCCAATGATCATCTTTTTCTTTATCGATGGCATAACATACTGTAACACTACTTTGTAACATCATTCCTTTTGCTAAACGATTATAAAATACTCCTGCAACTAACTTCATATCACTTACTTTAGAAGCTTCATATTGAGTAATAGAAGCTAATGTGTACAATTGATGCACTGACAGTGATTGACTTTTAATATCTTGTTCATATTTTTTATAAATTCGTAATGATTCATCTAACATTTTTTCCGTTACTGCTTCTTTACTAGAATCAATGAAAAAATTGTACGTATTTGGAAATAAATATCCTTCTAATAAAATACGACTTTTCTTATTAAATATTTCTTCTGTTAAAAATGGATATTTTTCCATATAACGACGAACTACCGATTCATCATTCCAATAAGCAAGAAGTTCTTTTTCACTTAACTTCGTTGTTTTACTAATTTTTCTAGCAATATCTTTAGCCCAATCACCTTCAATAATAGTAACACGGGTATCATTGACTACAGCTGATTTAGAATTATTTAACGTAATTAAAATATCTTTGGTGCTCATACTACTATCTAAGTTGTATTCACCTTTTTTAATGCTACCTAACTTTTCTAGTTTCAAGACAATTAACGCCGCTGTTTTATTACGAATAATGTTATTTTTTTCAAGATTTGCTAAAACAGACTTTGATGATTCACCATCATTAATAACAAAATTAACGATTGTTTCACTTTTAGATACTGGTTTTATATTCGTTGTATACCATAAAAACATACTACCAATGCTTATCAACAATAAAAGAAGGATGAAAACTAAAAAATTAATTATTTTTAGTTTACGCTTCCTATTCTTCTTCATTTTGCTCATCGTCACTATCCATTTCTTCTAAAAATGCTTGTAAAATTTCATTGATCATTTCCCATTCTTCAGGATCTTCAATCATTTCAAGATTGCCGTTTTCATCATAACTAGAAGCATATACTTCACCTTCTTCATTTAAAGGATCTGCATATACTACAATATTTTTACCTTTTTCTTCTAGTTCAAACGTAAAAATAATATCCATTTCTTTTTCGCTGCCATCTTCTTCGATGACTGTAAATGTGCTGCTATCGATCATATTTTTCTCCTCTTTTTAGCGTCTATCTAAATAGCTCTGTAATATTTGTACCGCTGCCATTTGATCTATAATTTTTTTGCGTTTTCCTCGTGATACATCTTGAGAAATTAATAATTTACTTGCGGCTACCGTTGTAAGTCGCTCATCCCATAAGGTAACTTTTACATCTGTAATCGAAGCAATCATTTCTTTAAATTCAAGAGAAATTTCACCACGAATACCAATATCACCATTCATGTGTTTTGGTAAGCCTAGAACGATTTCTTCAACTGGATTCGCCTTTAAAAACACATCCAATTTATTTAATGCTTCTTCGTAATTATTTTCTTCAAAACGAAGTGTTTCTACGGCACGCGCTATCATACCTAAAGGGTCACTGATAGCGATGCCGCATGTTTTACTTCCTAAGTCTAAACCTAATACGCGCATTTATTGTTTCTCCAAATAACTGCGTACCAATTCTTCAATTATTTCATGTCTTTCTACCGATTGAATAATACTTCTAGCATTTCGATGACTAGAAATATAGGCTGGGTCATTCGATATCAAATATCCCGCTAATTGATTTACGGAATTATATCCTCTTTCCTCTAGCACTTCTTTCGTTAAACGTAGTACATGACGAATATTTTCCTTACGTAATTCATCTGATTTTAACGTAATCGTGTTCGTTGCATCATTAATATTTATATTTTTAGTCATAGAAAGCCCTCCATATGATATATGATATCCTATTTTCTCTTCTTTTTAAAGACTTGCTTGAATTTTTGCTTTGACATTTGTAAATACTTCATCAATTTTACTTAAATCCTTACCACCTGATTGAGCAATATCATTTCTACCGCCACCATTACCATTGCATATAGTTGCCGCCATCTTCACTAAATCTCCAGCTTTAAGTTGTTGATCAATCGCTTTTTTACTTAATGCGCACACAAACGTTACTTGTTCATTCTGAATATTGCTAATAAAGACAACCGAATTTTCTAGTTTATTGCGCAATACTTCGCCATATCCTTTAAGATTACTTAAATCGTCACGATTCATTTGAATAAACAAACAATTTAAGCCACTAATTTCTTCAGCATTTTTTACAACATCATCTGCTTCAAGCATTAATAATTTTTCACTGAATTTAGCTAATTGTTTCTTCATCATCGCATTTTCTTCTAAAATAGACGATACTTTTTCTTCTAGCGCATTGACTGAACTTAATTTGCAGTGATCGGCGATTCGTTTCGTTCTTTTTTCACAATCAACAAAACTATCATATGCGCCTAACTTTGTCTTAGCAGTAATACGACGAACTCCTGAACCAATACTTTCTTCACTTTCAATTTTAAAGATACCAATTTCTTGGGTATTGGAAACATGCGTTCCACCACATAATTCTTTTGACACATCACCCATTGAAACAACACGTACAACATCGCCATATTTTTCATCAAACAAAGCAATTGCACCGCAAGTTTTTGCTTCATCGACCGACATAATTTCGGTAAGTACCGCATTATCGTGCATAATCATCTTATTTACTTCAAGTTCAATCTCAACGAGTTGTTCATATGTACATTTTTCATAATGAGTGAAGTCAAAACGACTGTATTCATCACATACATAAGAACCTGCTTGATGGATATGATTACCTACAATTTTCTTTAAAGCACTTTGTAGTAAGTGAACAGATGAGTGATTGGCTTTGATTTTTACACGCTTTTCACGGTCAATTGCACAATCAACAATGTCTCCTACTTTTAATGAACCATTTTTAACACTTATACGATGATAATGTTGATTATTAGGAGCTTTCTTTACATCGATGATCGATGCTTGCATCACATCATTCGATAATGTTCCGCTATCCGCAACTTGTCCACCGCTTTCAGCATAGAACACCGTTTGACTAAGAATAACTTCTCCTTCATCACTAATGACATCAATCTTTTTACCATCTTTAAAACAGCCAATAACAACTGCTGAACAAGTATCTTCGGCATAACCAATAAACGTTGAAGGTTCAGTAAATCTCATCAAATCAATCGATTGACTGGACATTGATTGTTCATCTTCTCGAGCATTACGAGCTCGTTCTTTTTGGGCATTCATTTCTTTCATAAAGCCTTCCATATCAACAGAATAGCCTTTTTCTTGAGCAATTTCAGTTGTTAATTCTTTTGGAAAACCATATGTATCATACAATTTAAATACTACATCGCCATTTAATACTTTCGTATCTTTTGCTTTTTCTAATTCATCCAACAATAATTTTTCTCCAAAAGATAGTGTTGAATGGAATGTTTCTTCTTCAATTTTTACTAACTTACTTACTAAAGCCGTATGTTCTGCAAGATATGGATAGAAATCTAACATATTATTTACTACAGTATCAACTAATTGATACATAAATGCGCCTTGAATTCCTAATTTAATACCATAACGACATGCCCTACGTAAAACACGACGCAACACATACCCTCTTCCTTCATTAGAGAACAAAGCACCATCGCTTAAAGCAAAGGTTACCGTACGAATATGGTCTGCAATAACACGGTATGCCATCTTATAGTCACCACCATAAGGATATTTTGCAATTTTTTCTACCTTGTGAATCATCGGTAAAAATAAATCGGTATCGAAATTTGTTTCTCCATCTTGTACAAGTGCGACTAAACGTTCTAAGCCCATACCTGTATCAATATTACGTTGAGGTAGTTCCTTATAATCTTTACGATCAACACCCTCTTTTGCATCATATTGAGAGAAAACAACATTCCATACTTCAATGTAGCGATCATTTTCCATATCATCAAAAAATAAACGTTCACCAATTTTTTCTGGATCGTATTTTTCGCCACGATCATAGAAAATCTCACTACATGGACCACTTGGTCCTTCGCCGATTTCCCAATAATTGTTTTCTGTACGTAAAATATGACTAGGATCGATTTTACAACAGTTGATCCATGTGTTATAAGCAACTTCATCATCCGGATAAATTGTTACATACATTTTGTCTTTGTCAAAACCAATCCATTCAGGAGATGTTAAAAATTCCCATGCAAATTGAATGGCTTCTTCTTTAAAATAATCACCTATCGAAAAATTACCTAACATTTCAAAAAATGTATGATGACGAGCGGTTTTTCCTACATTTTCAATATCATTTGTTCGAATACATTTTTGGGCATTGGTAATACGATTACAACGTGGTGTTTCACTACCATCAAAATATTTCTTTAATGCGGCAACACCAGCATTAATCCATAACAACGTTGGGTCGTTATGTGGAACCAAACTAGCTCCTGGTTCAATCGAATGTCCTTTGCTTGAAAAATAGTCGAGAAATAGCTGTCTTACTTGATTACCTGTTAATTGTTTCATATTCTTCCCTTTCATAAAAAAAAGTCCCTAACTACAGGAACGTATGAGTACGCGGTACCATCCTGATTCATAGTAAACTATGCATCTCTAGTTTATAACGCAAACGTGCGGTGATGATTAATCACTCTCCAAAGTAGCTTCAACTACATTTCATTAAGGTTTTCACCAACCACCTTATCTCTACATTGAAACTTATAGTTTACTCTTCTTTTTCATCAATTTCTTAAATATCATACCACAAATTATTATTTGTGAAAAGCAAAATAACTTTGTTCGTTATTTCTTTTATTGATATACAATAAAAAGACCATATTAAACAAATGAATAGCAATACCAATTTTAAATGCTAAAACATAAGACTTTGTAAAATCGTACAAATAACCAATAAATGGTAAAGATAAGGCACTACCTAAATTAGCTAAAGCACCAATGATAGAGAAAGCTTTTAAATAATTTTCTTGTTTAAAAAAGAGTTTTGTTAATAACGGTAAAGCAACTGCACCCACAGAATAAACACTACCGAATAAAAATGAACCGATGACTAATAAAATCGTATTTTGACCTACAAATAGTAAAACAACTAAAGAACACGCATTTAAAGCAATCATCGTAATGGTCGCTTTTACTGCCCCTATTTTATCACTTAAAGCTCCGACAACTAATTTAAACACAATGTTACCAATCATTGTACTAGACATCATTAACGCTGAAATAGACAAGGAATAACCAATACTCATCGCAAAACCAGATAAGTGTTGCGATATTCCTACAATGGTAGAATGAATAAATGCAAACAAACATACAGAAATATAAAGAAAACTTTTATAATTAAACGATGTAGCATTTTGTTTTATCGCTACTTTCTCATTAGATACATAACCATAAGGTAGTAAAGATGATTGTTCTGGAGTCATTGTCATTGGATAAAGAATCGCAAACAATGGGAGTACCGCAATAAAAAAAGCCATGATTAAATATGCATTAGTAATACCATAATGTTCTAAAGCATAGCTTAATACCGGCGTAAAGATAGCACCTGATAATCCACTAAAACTAAGAGCAATGCTTGTTGCAAGACCATGTTTTTGATGAAACCAATTCGTAATAATCATTGTTAATGGTGCATTAGCATAACAACCAGCACCAATCCCACGAATAATGGCAAGCACATAAAATAAAGCGATATGACGAGAAAAAGCCATCGCAACAGTAGCTAATGTTGCCATGGAAACTCCTGTTATCAATATTGTTTTATACTTAAAACGCTTCATTATTTTAGGCATCATCATCGACGTTGTAGCTGTAGCTAATAGTGATAATGTTGCATGGAAAGCAAATGTTCCTTTTAAAACATTCAACTCTTTTGACACTGGAACATAAAAAACTCCTACAGAATTCATACATAAACCAATAGAACTCGATGCCATTAAACAGAGTAAACCAACAATAATCCAATGTTTACGATCTTTATTTTTCATAATGAACTCCTTGTTATTTAACAAAAAAGAGCTTACGCTCTTCCTGAATACTTACCATCTGCAGTAGATACAAGTACCATTTCATCTTGGTTAATGAATAAAGGAACTTTAATTTCTAAACCAGTTTCTACAACTGCATTTTTAGATGCTGAAGTAGCCGTATCACCTTTTACAGCTGGTTCACATTCAACGATTTGAAGGGTAACTTTATCTGGTAAAATAACACCTAATACTTCAGTACCTTCATACATTGAAATCATTACGTTATCGTTTGGTTTTAAAAACTTCATTTCCCATTCTAAACGTTTTTTACTAAGTTCTAGTTGTTCATATGTTGTTGTATCCATAAATACTAGATCATCTCCACTATCATATAGATATTGCATTTCTTTTTTCTCAATGTGAGCACCTTCAACTTTATCGCCTCCAGTAAAAGAAAGTTCATTAATAACACCTGTTCTTAAGTTTCTAACTTTTGCTTTAACAATCATTTGGCGCATTGCTGTTTTATTGTGCGATGCTTCAATCACACTAAAGATATTTCCTTCATGTAAAATCGTAATTCCTGGTTTTAAATCGTTTACAATAATCATATTTCCACACTCCTACCCTACTATTGTAAATAAAACATCAATTTTGTCAATGTGTTTATTTTTTAATCATGCTATTTTCTGTAACTTTAATTGAAAAAATCGATAAAAAGTTCTCTAAATCAGTCATTGATTCAGAAGCGTCTTTATAGTGAATATTACAATTTTTCCAAACTTTACTTGCTAACTCACCACTTGGAATTCCTAATACATCAGCACCAATTTTATTGACATCCGCAACTAAACTACCTTCCCCTTTTTCAGCAGAAGCAATATAGCTATTCATGTTTTCAATCATTGTATCAAACGCTTTAGGATTTGCTTTATATTTACTTTCTTCAACGAAAATAGCTGCTTGAGGATAACCTTTCATTGTTGATTGTGGTTGTTGCATTGCTTCTTGTAAATCAACAATAATAGAAAATGATTTATTCATTTCTTTTCCTTTAATAATCGTCGCTGTAGCCGCTGGTTCAGCTAATAAAGCAATTGATGCCTTTCCTGATAATAATGCTGCTTGAGCTTCAGCAACTGATGGATAATATGTTACATTTTGTGTTACATTTCCCATTACATTAGCAAACAATAATCCAGGCACTGCACCTTCACCAAATGCTGCAATTTCTCCTGGTTTGCTTAATGCATCTTTATCATCGGCAACTAAGTATAAATTACCCCAAGTAATAACTCCTAAACAACGATACGTTGTTTTATTTGCTTCAGCTAGTTTAATCCCTAAATTAGTTGGAGCAATAATCACATCATATTCAGGTGTTGGATTGACAAATGCCGCTTGTAATAAATCGGTACCATCTACTGTTTTTACAGTATTTCCACCATTGATTTCACTAATAATTGATAATGCTGGAGCTCCTTTAGGAGATAAAATAGATAATTTTGTTTTTTCCTCTGTAACCTTTGTTCCACAACTTACCATCGATAAAGCTAGTAGTGTAATAAGTAATCCTTTAAATATTTTCATTTAATAATTTCCTTTCTACAGCATCACATACCCATTGAACAAAACTATTACTGTCCATACTTGATGTTTCTTTGCTACCAAAACGACGAATATTTACTGTATTGTTTGCCATTTCTTCATCACCAACAATGAGTTGTAATGGAATTTTCTTAAGTTGTGCTTCACGAACACGGTAACCCATTTTTTCATTTCTATTATCAACAGAACAACGAATTCCATGTTTTTTTAATTCATCATTGATTTTATTAGCGTATTGTAGATGATTTTCATGATGAACAGGAATAATCACAACTTGTTCAGGTGCTAACCATAATGGGAAAACACCCGCAAAATGTTCAATTAAAATACCGATAAAACGTTCAATTGAGCCAAAGATTACACGGTGTAACATAATTGGGCGAACTTTTTCACCTTTATTGTCAACGTATGTTAAATCAAAACGTTCTGGTAAATTCATATCCAACTGAATCGTTCCACATTGCCATACTCGTCCTAAAGAATCTTGAATATGGAAATCAAGTTTTGGTCCATAGAATGCTCCATCACCTGGATTTAATTTATAATCTTTTCCGGCTTTAACACAAGCGCTTGCTAATGCAGCTTCACTCTTTTCCCAAATTTCAATTTCACCGATGTATTTTTCTAATGGTCGCGTACTTAATTCAATAGAATATTTTAATCCTAGAGTAGAATAGACACGATCAATAAAAGCAATTAAAGAAACAATTTCACTTTCAATTTGATCTTGTGTCATAAAAATATGTGCATCATCTTGAGTAAATGTTCTTACTCTAAATAAGCCATTTAACGCTCCACTTGCTTCATGGCGATGTACTTGTCCTAATTCACCCATACGAATTGGTAAATCTTTATAGGAATGTAAGCCATTTTTATACACTAACATGCCACCTGGACAATTCATCGGTTTAATCGCAAAATCACGATCATCCACTAATGAAGTATACATATTTTCACGATAATTTTGCCAATGTCCACTAGTTTCCCATAAATCACGACTCATCATTAATGGTGTTTTTACGAAAACATAGTTTTCTTTGGTATGTTCACTATACCAATATTGTTCCAAAATATTACGCAAAATCATTCCTTTCGGTAAAAAGAAAGGCATTCCTGGCGCAACATCATTCATCATAAATAAATCAAGTTCACGACCTAATTTTTTATGATCACGTTTTTTAGCTTCTTCAAGCATAAATAAATGGTTTGTTAAATCTTCTTCTGTTTCAAAACAAATACCATAAACACGTTGAAGCATCTTATTGTTAGCATCACCCTTCCAATAAGCGCCTGAAACTTTTAATAATTTAAAATATTTAAGTACTTTTACACTGTCAACATGTGGTCCACGACATAAATCGACAAATTCACCTTGACGATAACAAGAAATAACAACCTCGTTTTCATCTAAATTTGAGATTAAATCGATTTTATACGGATCATCTTTAAACATTTCTAAAGCAGCTTCTTTTGTTAATTCTTCCTTAACAATACGTTTGCCATCTTTAGCAATCTTTTTCATTTCTTTTTCGATTTTATCCAAATCTTCTTCTTTTAAAACACTATTTCCTAAATCAATATCATAATAAAATCCTTCATTGATTACTGGACCTACCCATAATAAAGCTTGTGGATAAAGACGTTTTACTGCTTGTGCCATTAAATGGGCACAACTATGATTGAGAGTTGCTAGTTGTTCGTTGTCTTTAATATTAATCATACATTTCTTTTCCTTTCATAAAAAAAACGCCACTAAGGACGTTAATTACGCGGTACCACCTTAATTCATGATTTCTCATGCACTCCACAATAACGGTTGTTGCCGACATCTATTCGTAGATGTACCTCCTAAGTGGTAATCATTTAAACCTTCGATAGTGTTTCACCAATCCACTAACTCTCTACATCGTGTTTTAAACAATCGTGTCTTATTCATCGGTTATACAATATTTATACATCTTTCAAAACACTTTGTCAATTATTGGCTAAAAATACATTGATTTTACTATCAATTGTTTCTTTAAATAATAAAATATCATCATCAGTGAATTGTTTCCATAAAGCACCATTAAAATAAAAATATTTTTTATCGTTATTTTTATTTGTTCCAAATAAAACAAAGCGACGATGATATAGTTTTTTAAAGGAGCCATTAATAATCATTTTTATAATATCCATCAAGGATGCTTTTGCTAAAACTTTATCTTCTTTCTCTAAAATAGGATTTTTACTTAATCCATCTTCTTTCCATTTACTATAAAATTCTTTATAGCTTTCTGAAACAACTAACGCCGATACAATACCATTTTTATTTACATTTTCCAATAACACCTTTAATAAAATTAAAACATTTAATTCTTTTGAGCTTTTTGAAACATCAATTTTATCTACATATTCTTTAAAATCAGCTAGTAACATAAACCCTCCATTCTACTTACAAATTTCATGTACGTATAGTAAATCTGTAATTATTATATCATATTTTTTAATTATAAGCTAGAAATGAAGTTTAATTATAATAATTTTAACATAATCCTTAAGTAAATAGTTAAATTCTAGTTCAGTATAGTTCAACATGAAGTTAGTTCT
>CAZTII010000007.1:0-47163 GCA_964613305.1 uncultured Erysipelotrichaceae bacterium | reverse complement strand
TTATTTACACTTTTTAGGTGTCAACAATTAGTGCCTATCTATGGTACCATTTTATACTGTATTTTTTTTATAGGTACAAAAAAACTGCCTAAGCAGTTTTATTTAATAATACTTTCATCCCAACAAGTAGGAGCTTCTAAACCAAGACATGTAGCAACAGTACTAGCAACATTACTTAAACCAAAGCTTCCTTCTTTTATTGTACAATCATAATTGTATACAATAAATGGAACTGGATTTAATGTATGTGCTGTTTTTGGTTTCATTGGATCACTTGGGTTTTTACGTTTTTCAGCCATTTCATCAGCATTTCCATGGTCAGCAGTTACGAGTAATGTTGCATTTACTTCTTTACATGCATCCATTAGGCGTTTTAATACTAAGTCAACTGTTTCTACACCAATCATTGCTGCTTGATAGTTACCGGTATGACCAACCATGTCGCCATTTGGATAGTTAACACGTAAGAAATCATATTTCTTTGATAAAATTGCATCTACTAATAAATCAGTAACTTCAGCAGCTTTCATCCAAGGACGTTCGTCAAATGGAACAACATCGCTTGCTACTTCTACCCAATCTTCTAATTGTTCACTGAATTTATCACTGCGGTTTCCATTCCAGAAATAAGTAACGTGTCCATATTTTTGAGTTTCAGAAATTGCGTATGATTTAATATTATTTTTAACTAAGAATTCGCTTAATGTATTTTCAATTTTTGGTGGAGCAACTAGGAAATTATTTGGTAATTTTAAGTCGCCATCATATTGAAGCATACCAGCAAAGAATACATTCGGCTTAGTTCCTCTATCAAATTGTTCAATTGTATCATATTCAAACGCTTTAGAAATTTCAATCGCTCTATCACCTCTAAAGTTAAATAATACAACACTATCACCATCAACGATTTTACCAAGAGGTTGTCCATCTTTTGCGATGACAAACGCTGGTAAATCTTGGTCATTCACGTGTAATTCGTTACGGTATGTTTCGATTGCTTCTTTAGCGCTACTGAATTGACGACCTTCACCACGAACGTGAGTTTTCCATCCTTGTTCAACCATTGACCAATTTGCATCGTAACGGTCCATTGTGATAACCATTCTTCCGCCACCGCTAGCAACTTGGCAATCAAAAGAATCATCGTTTAGTGAAGCGATAAATGATTCAATTCGTTCTACATAAATTAAACCGCTTGTAGCCGGAACATCACGTCCATCTAATAAGATATGAAGACGTACTTTTTTAACATTGTCTTTTTTTGCTTGTTTGATCATCGCTTCTAAGTGATCGATGTGTGAGTGAACATTACCATCAGACAATAGACCAATAAAGTGCAATGTATTGCCTTGGCAACATTGTTTCCATGTATCACTGGTAAAAATATATCCTGATTCGATGCTTTGGTTTACAAGTTTAGCTCCTTGGCTATATACTTGGCCACATCCTAAGGCATTATGACCAACTTCTGAGTTGCCCATATCATCATCGCTTGGCAATCCAACAGCAACTCCATGTGCTTTAATTGTTGTGTAAGGACAGTTTTGTGTTAAGTAGTCAAGATGGGGAGTATATGCATGCATTACAGCATTTCCGTTATCTTTTTCAGTAATGCCTATTCCATCCATAACGACTAATACAACAGGTTTTTTCATCGTTAATTCCTCTTTTTCTTTCCAATACATAGTGTATCATTTTTTTAAAATAATTGCATTATTTAGTTGTTCAACTTGTTTTTTAAAATTGATTAAGTACAATAATATAGAGGTAATCGTATGAAAATTAGTGTAAATGAGAACTGTTTATGTGTCACAATTCACGAAAAAATGAATGGTTTAATGATTTCTGATTGTTTATCATTATTAAAAATATCCTTAAAAAAACAGAATACTCTTTTTCACGAAAAAAGAATTTTTAATAATGATAAAAATGCACGATTAAATGAACATGTTTTTATTGGTGATTGTATCAAAGTAAGCAATGAAGAAGAAATAGATTTTGTGGCTGATGAGAAAGAAGCATGTGTTGTGTATGAGGATGATTTTGTATTAATTGTAAATAAAGAAGAAGGAATTATTATCCACCCAGATGATAAAACGGTAAATGGAACGTTAGCAAACCAAGTAGCTGCTTATTACAAACGGTCAAATCAGCATCATTTTATACGACCTTTGCACCGCTTAGATGCGGATACAAAAGGGTTGGTTATGTTTTCTAAATGTTCACTGTTACAACCTTTTTTTGATGAACAATTTTCTAGTCAAACAGTGTATCGAGAATATCATGCAATAGTATTTGGAAAAATGACAACGAAGAGAACGATTCATCGTCCAATTGGAAAAGATCGTCATCAAAATAATCGTTTTCGTATTTCGAATAGTGGAAAAGAAGCAATTACCATTGTAACGCCGCTTACTCACAATGATAAATACAGTTGTGTTAAATGTGAACTTATTACAGGAAGAACTCATCAAATTAGAGTACATTTATCATCAACTGGCTTTCCTATTGTCAATGATAGTTTTTATGGTAAAAAAAGTGATGATTACATTGGAATGGGTTTAGCCTGTGTAGGGTTATGTTGGAATAACATATATGGCGAAAAACAAAGTTTATTTTTACCTCTATTAGCGCTATAAAAAAAAGGAATACATGTATTCCTTAAATAATATTAAAGTGTTCTAAAGCGTATGCAACACCATCATCAAGCGCTGTTTTAGTAACAAAGTCTGCATAACCTAAAACAATTTCTTTAGCATCACCCATAGCGACACCAATTTTTGCTTTACTAATCATTTCGATATCATTTTCAGCATCACCAAACGCCATGACATTGTCCCATGTTAAATTTAATTTTTCTAAAACAAAGTCAACACTCATCGCTTTAGAGAAACCACGTGGATAAGCATCATAACCATTTGTAAATGACCAAGCAAAGATAACTTCAGGCATTTCATCTTTTAATTGTTCAATAGCATCTTCTTCACCGATTAAGAAGAAACCCATCGCTTTTTCATGTGTTAAGTGATAAGGATTATTTTTATCGTTTTCAAAGAAAAAATCGCCGTAGTCTTTATTACCTAAATAACCATCTTTAAATTGTTGACAGTGGCTGTATGCAACGATTGCATTTTGAAATTTAATTCCTAAACCAATGTTTTTTGCATCACAGCGACGAGTTAATTCTTCAACGATGGCATCATCAATATAAAAGCCTTGAATTAATTTACCGTCTTTATCTACTAAACAAGAACCATTAATCGTAACAACATAATCAGGATCCAAGTCAGAAAATAACGTTGGCTGCATAAAATAATAGTTTCTACCAGTTGCGATTAATATTTGACAGCCGTTTTCTTTTGCTTTTACAAATGCATCATGTAATTTAGGGGATATTCTATCTTTTCCGTAAGGAATAATCGTTCCATCGATGTCAGTAACTAATAGTTTAATTGTATTCATTTTGCCCTCTTTTCTACAGGCTACATTATATAATAGTTACTAATAAATTTCTATATTTTCATAAAACTTTATGATGTGGTAGAAAAAACAAGAAATGTGTCTTATAATGAAATAGGTAAAAGGAAAGTATACAAGGAGGAAGAGTAATGTTTACAAAAATGAAACAAAGCTTATTAGCAAACAAAAAAACATTAGTTTTGCCAGAAGGTGAAGATTTACGAGTTCTTAGCGCTGCGAGTCGTTTAACTAGAGAAGGATTAATGAATATTAAGTTGTTAGGAAATGTTGAAAAAATTCAAAAATTAGCAAGTGAAAACAACGTCATTATCGATGGTATTGAATTAGTTGATCCAGTGAATCATGAACTTTTAGACGAAATGACCAAAGAAATGGTTATTCTTCGTAAAGGTAAAATGAGTGAAGAAGAGTGTATGAAAGCATTATCGCAAACAAACTATTTCGGTACAATGCTTGTTAAAATGGGAAAAGCAGATGCTTTATTAGGTGGAGCAACTTATTCTACAGCTGATACAGTAAGACCAGCATTACAATTAGTTAAAACAAAACCAGGTGCTAAAATTGTTTCTTCATGTTTTATTTTAGTAAGAATTGATAAAAATGGTCACTTAGAAAAGTATGCAATGGGTGACTGTGCTATTAATATTGATCCAACTGAAGATGAATTAGTGGAAATTGCGGTTGAAACTGCGAATACAGCACGTATCTTTGATATTGAACCAAAAGTTGCGATGTTATCATTCTCAACAAAAGGTTCTGGAAAAGGTGAACGCGTTGATAAGGTAAGACATGCGACTGAAAAAATTAAAGCTCTAAATCCTGATTTTCTAGTTGATGGTGAACTTCAATTTGACTCTGCTTTCTCAAAAGAAGTAGCACGTGTAAAAGCAAAAGATTCTCCAGTTGCAGGACAAGCAAATACATTTATTTTCCCTTCTATTGAAGCTGGAAATATTGCGTATAAGACTGCACAATGGTTTGGTGGATTTATGGCATATGGACCAATATTACAAGGACTAAATGCGCCAATCAACGACTTATCTCGTGGATGTAATGTCGAAGAAATTTATACAATGTCAATTATTACACTAGCTCAATCGTTATAGAATATAGCAATTAATAAACCTCCAAGTTAACTTGGAGGTTTATTTTGCAATAGTTAAATTTGTTAATAAATAGCCATCTTTAGTTTTTAGAAATGTCATTTGGTAAGTATTAGGATATGTTTGACTTCTAGTCCCTATATAAACAATATAATCGAATTTTATGTGTCCTATAAATCCGTTGTCTTTGATTTTTCCAATATCGTATATTGAAATATTTTTAAATTCAGTTTTAGTGTGAGTTGAGAAAAAAGAATTGTTAAAACTTCTTATCGCGTCGTAAAAAGTTGTTTTAGGGTGAAGATATTTTTTTAATGATGTAAATTGTTCGTCTTTTGTAATATATTTACAATATAATTTTGCAGTATCTTCAATTAGTTTCTCAAATGTTTTTAATTCGGAAGCGGTGGGTTTTTCAGCTACAAAGATATATTCCTTATTAGCTTCCTTAATGATAATATTCTTTTCTAATGATGATGTTACTGAAGGCAGTTCTATAATATTATCGATAAAATATCGTTTATCGTAGTGTATGGCTTCATCTTTGTCTTTTAAATTTGAATAAGCTTCACTTATTTCATTTGTTTTAACAACAAATATATCTGTTAGATTAATATTGTTGACGCTAATTAAAGAATCATCAAAAGTTTCAATTTTATAATTTTGGATAAGTGTCTGTGTCCGCGCAACCCATCGCTTCCCGTCTTGGCTTCGAATAATCTCAATTGTCGATATTGGTATACCATCAACTAAACAATCATAATATTTATATGTTTCAGATGATTCTTTTTTTATTGAAAAAGAAGTCTTTTTTAAATCATACGACTCGTATATATTTTTTAATTGATCGATATAAACTTCTTCACTATTAAATTGATTAAAATATTTTTTACTTTCTCTATATACTTTTTTGTAATCGCCTTTTTGCAATAAATTAATATGCGTAGTAAGAGCATAATTTTCTGTTTTTCGCTCATAGTTGATGAGTAAAATGCTCATGGAAATTAATACAATACTTGTAAATACACTTATAATTAAAAATAATTTAAAACAAGCAATCATCAATTTTCTATTGAATTTTTTTTCGCTCATGACTCTTTTCATTTTACTATCCACGCCGTTGGTACACGGCGATCTCCATTCATTGATACAACACTATTAATGATTTTACCTTCATAAACCATTACTGTGCTAGAGCCACCATCTAAATTAGCAGCATTCATCGCTCCATACTTTAACATTAATTCGATACAATCACTGTAAGAGGCGCCAAGTGATGTTGTTTGGCGTCCATCAATTGTCATCAGTAATACTGCACCATCCTCACGTTGTCCAATGAGGGTTCTAGGATTTAGACCACCACCAGCTCCAGTAATAACTACTGGCTCATAGTTTACAATGAGTACTGGTCCAAAAGTAACAGCATTTTTTAAATCATAGGAAAGTGCTTGTTCGGCAGTCATATTACCGACGATTAGACGGTTAGCAGTGTTAAAACCAATGACATTATTGTAGTCAGATGGTTTACCATTTACTAATTTTCCATCTTTAATAACGATACCATAAGGAATACTACCATCACCTTTTCCTCCTGGGTCATCAAAACCACCGGCATTAATACCTCCAATAGCGTGCTCACTAGCGATAAAGTCCTCTACTAAAAATCCAGATTGTTTATCGGTTGCCATTAATGTATTAACACCTAGAGAAATACGTGAAGGATCGTGAACAATCATCAATTTCCCTTTAAAAGTTGCGCCTTGAATATCAACCACTTCAATGAGATTTTTTTTATCAGGACTAATAACAAAAGGTTCGTTGTTGTTATTAGTTACTTGTTCTGTTTTATTTAGGGTGTTTCGTTTCATTATCAAATCTACTTCTTCATTGGAAAATAACATATGAACAATTGCTTTTCCTCGACGGGTTTCCATCATAGTAGAAATAAGTAGGTTACTCAACGTAGGAGATGGTCCTTTAAGAAGTAATAGAACAACACAATATCCCGATAAAAGCAATGATATAATGAAAGTCGATGTTAGAAAAAAGACTTTTTTAGCTTTTCTTCTTCGTTTAAGTTTACTCATATTACTCCTTTCTATACATTTTAATAGCGAATCACTTATTATTGTATAGTAAAATTGAGTTATTTAGCAATAGGAAAGTATATAAAGATTTTGTGAAAATTTGTGATTTTCGCATTGTATCTATATTATTTGGTATAATAGTTTAGCTTTGAAAGGAGTGATTGAATGCAACGAATGGAATCACTTGATGTAATTAAGATACTTGCAGCTTTATGTGTGATGAATTTACATATTATCGATATTCCTAAGACAACATCTACAGAAATTATATATTATGCTAGTGGATGTGCTATACCTCTGTTATTTATGACAAATGGATATCTTTTATTAAATAAAAAGAAAAAAGGTTTTAAGGATCAATTAAATAAAGCTTTTCGCGTAGCTCGTATTATTGTCGCATGGTCAATACTATATTGGGTATATGGATTATCTGTAGGCATTAGTTGGTGGACGCCTTTTAATAATGTTATTAATAGTTTTTTACAAAAAGATCCACTTTCTCATTTTTGGTTTATTTGGTCATTGCTTATCTTACAAATACTTTATCCATTGTTACATAAAATTTTCAGAAATCGTAAAAATGCACTAGTTATGGTAGCGATTGGTATTATTATTTGTTTTATTGTTGATTTGTTAAATATTATAGCGGTTCTTAATAAAAAACCTATTATAGAGACGTATGTGATTCAAAGTCTACGATTGTGGACACATCTCACGTATTTTCTACTAGGTGGTTTACTTGGGAAAAAAGGATTATTACCTGCCATAAAAGAAGATATACCATTATATAAGCATAGTATTATTACGATTCTTCTTGTCTTTATTAGTATATTTTATCAACAAAGTATGTCTTCAATTGGATTTAGTAGCTATGCCGAAGTTTTTTACGATAATATTATCGTTATGAGTGCAAATATATGTTTATTTTCTTTATTATTACGCATCTCTATTAATAATGAAAAAATATGTTATTTTTTACGAGAAGTAAGTATTAATACATTTGGTGGATACATTATTCATATGACAGTGTTATTTAGAGTTGGTCAATTGATGAAATGGACAAATCGACCATATTATTTATGGTTATTAGCGCTATTATTTTTAAGTGGTCAGTTATTAAGTTATCTACTTAGGAAAAGTAAATATACAAAATGGTTAGTTGTTTATTAAAGGATGTATGATGTATAATTGACATAGAGGTGACTTATGACATTTTTACCAATAAATCGACAAGAAATGCTAGCTAGAGGTTGGGATAGTTGTGATTTTGTATATGTAAGTGGTGACGCTTATGTTGATCATCCTTCCTTTGGTGTTGCGATTATATCAAGAGTACTTGAATCACATGGCTATAAAGTAGCTATTTTACCACAACCTGATTGTAAAAACGATGAAGAATTTTTACAATTTGGAAAACCTAGACTGGGTTTTTTAGTTTCTTCTGGGAATATTGATTCTATGGTAAATCATTATTCGGTAAATAAACGCCGTCGAGACAATGATAGTTATAGTGATGAAGGTGTCATGGGGAAACGACCAGATCGGGCAACAATTGTATACTCTAAAAAAATACGTTCCTTGTTTGCGGATAGTGCAATTATTGTCGGTGGCATTGAAGCTTCACTTCGTCGGTTAGCTCATTATGATTATTGGGATGATAAAGTAAGACCTAGTTTATTGTTAGATAGCCAAGCGGACATGTTGCTATATGGAATGGGCGAAAATAGTATTGTTGAGTTAGCTGATGCTTTAGATAGTGGCTTATCAATTAAAGACATTACGTATATTCGTGGTTCAGTGTATGCGCGAGATAACACAGAGGGTTTATTTGATTATATTGTATTACCAAGCTTTTCAGAAATTAAAAATAATAAACAATCTTATGCTAAAAGTTTTTTAATTCAATCGGAAAATCATGATGCGATGAATGCCACAATGTTAGTGGAACCATATAACAATTGTGTTGTAGTTGTTAATACGCCACCATTACCTTTATCAAGAGATGAAATGGATTATGTCTATCGCTTAAACTATATGCGTAATTTTCATCCGACATATAAGTATATTCCAGCGATTGAGGAAGTTAAATTTAGTATTATCAGTAATCGCGGTTGTTATGGAAGTTGTAGTTTTTGTGCATTAGCTGCTCATCAAGGACGAATTATTCAAAGTAGATCAAAAGATTCTATTGTCGAGGAAGTAAAACAAATTGTGCAAGATCCAACCTTTAAAGGATACATTCATGATGTTGGTGGTCCAACTGCCAATTTTTATCATCCTTCTTGTGACAAACAAATAGAACATGGCACATGTAAGACAAAACAATGTTTACACCCTAAACCATGTAACCAATTGAAAGTATCTCATCAAGATTATCTTGACATATTACGTGCTTGTCGCGTTATTCCTGGAGTTAAAAAGGTATTTGTTCGATCTGGTGTCCGTTATGATTATGCAATGTTGGATGATGGTGAGTTTTTAGAAGAATTAGTAGAACACCATATTAGTGGTCAATTAAAAGTTGCTCCTGAACATATTTCTAATCGTGTTTTAGATTATATGCGAAAAGGAAGATTTGAAGTATATGATGCTTTTGTAAAAAAATACACGCAATTAAATATCGATAAAAATAAAAAACAATATTTGGTTCCGTATTGGATGAGTAGCCATCCTGGATGTACATTGGAAGATGCGATTGAACTTGCTTGTTATTTGAAAAAGATGAATCAAGTTCCTCAACAAGTACAAGATTTTTATCCAACGCCATCAACACTGAGCACATGTATGTACTTTACGGAGTTAGATCCTAGAACGATGAAACCGGTGTATGTAGCGAAGAGTCATCATGATAAATTATTGCAACGAGCATTGATGCAATATAGTTTCGACAAAAATAGGTCGCTAGTTATCGAAGCGCTGACAAAAGCAAATCGATTGGATTTAATAGGAAATAAAAAGACATGTTTGATTTCATCAAGTCAGAGAGGGGAGAAAAAATATGATTATCGAAAACAACCAAAGTATTCTAGAAGTAAGTGAAAAAGGGGCAGAAATGACCAGCTTTCGCTGCAAAAGCGATTTGATTGAACGCTTTTGGCAAGGAGACAGTGCGTACTGGGCAGGTAGAAATCCATTATTATTTCCTTTAGTAGGTAATACGTACAATAAAATCAGTATTATTAATGGTACTAAGTATGAAATGGGAAATCATGGATTTGCACGAACTGCTCATTTCAAACTAGATAAAACAAGTGATGATACAATTGTTTGTACACTTTTTGATAGTGAAGAAACATTAAGGCAATATCCATTTAAATTTAAAGTAGAAATTATTTATCAATTAATTGAAAAAAGAATTAATATTACCGTAAACGTGCACAATCTCAATGATGTTATGATGCCTTTTAATTTAGGTTTTCATCCAGCATTTAATTGTCCTTTAAATAATGAAACATTAGAAGATTATTGGTTAGAATTTGATGAAAAAGAAACATTACAAGGATTAATGGGTCCGTTTTCATTAAAAGAAGAAAATAAAATTGCTTTAAATGAACAACTATTTGTCGAAAATCCAACGGTATGTTTTCACTCACCAAAATCATCTGTTGTTTCATTGAAAAGTGCAACAACACAATTACGTGTTGGTGTAGAAGGTTATCCTTGGCTTGCTTTTTGGAAAAAACCGTCAAGTCCTTTTGTTTGTATTGAACCTTGGTTAGGACATGGTGATTTTGATGAAATTGATAGACCGTTTGAACAAAGAGAAGGAACGATTTGTCTTGAAGCCAAAAATGTATTTACAACTTCATATTTTATAGAAGTTGTGCGATAAATGTGGTAAAATCTATAGGTAAAGGAGATTATTATGTTCAAATTAAAAGTGGTAGAAAACTACGAAGAAGTAAGCAAAGAAGCGTTTGATGTTCTAAAAGAAGTGGTTGTATCAAATGAATATCCAGTATTAGGGTTAGCTACAGGTTCTAGTCCAATTGGTTTGTACAAAAATATTATTGAAGACTATAAAAACGGTGCTTCATACAAACATGTTAGTACTGTTAATTTAGATGAATACATCGGTATTGATCAAAAACATGAACAATCTTATTATACGTTTATGCATGAAAATTTATTTAATCATATTGATATTAACAGTGGTAACATTAATTTACCATGTGGTAATGTAGCTGATATTGATGTTGAATGTAAAAGATACGAGGCTATTTTAAATGCTCGTGATATTGATTTGCAAGTATTAGGTATTGGTAGTAATGGTCATATTGGCTTTAATGAGCCAGGAACACCGTTTGATAGCGTTACTCATATTGTTGATTTAAAAGAAGAAACTCGTAAAGATAATGCTCGTTTCTTTGATTCAATTGATGATGTTCCAACACAAGCTATTTCAATGGGTATCGCATCCATCATGCGTGCTAAAAAAATTGTTTTAATCGCAAGTGGTGCTAATAAAGCTGATGCGGTTGCGGCTATGATAAATGGTAAATACACTACTGATTGTCCAGCAAGTGCTTTACAACAACATCCTGATGTTGTGGTGATTGTTGATAAAGCAGCAGGGAGTAAATTGAATGTTGGAAATTAAGAATAATGTTCAATTTGACGAGTTAATTAAAGATAACTCTCGCGTATTGGTAGACTTTTATGCTCAATGGTGTGGCCCATGTAAAATGATTGCACCTGTATTAGAAACGTTAGCTTCAGAAAATACAGATGTTGTAATCGCAAAACTTGATGTTGATATCGCTGAAAATAGAGAAACTGTAAAGAAATTTAACGTAATGTCTATTCCAACATTAATGATGTTTGTTGATGGTGTCCTAGTGAATGTAGCAAATGGATATCAAACAAAGAATCAACTTGAAAAATTAATCGCTAAATAAGAGAATCTTCGGATTCTTTTTTATATATAAAAAATGACTTATCATCGATAAGTCATTAGTCATTACTAAACAACATTTCACCATATAATGGTAATGGATATAATTGTTTTGATGAAATTTTTTCGTAGTCATCAATAACAGTACGCAATTGATTCATAATTGGAATAATATCAGATGCAATTCTTAATCCTTTTTCGTGATCGCATTTGATTGTTGTGCAGCCATCAAAAGTTGTGATGAGTTGTTCGACTAACTGATGAATCGTATCAGTATAGTAACACAGCTGCTCGTTTCGATGGAGTATGTATTGTGGAAGTTGAGGAAGTTGAATCGCTGAGATTTGTTGTAATTCGTTGATTAAGCATGGAAGTATTTCTCTTTTAACCATTTGAAGAAGTGTTCTTACTTCTATTTCCATTGTTTTACAATATTGTTCGTTAATTATTTCATAACGTGCATCTAATTCTTTTTTAGTGTATACCCCTAGAGATGAAAATAAATCAATGGATTTTTGATCGATTAAGGCAGTTGTTGCCTCGATGTATGATTTTATGTTAGGTAAACCTCGTTGTTTTGCTTCTAAAACCCATTCTTCAGAATATCCATCTTTAGAAAATAAAATACGACGATGCTTTTTAATTGTTTTTTTACAGTAATCAATTACATCTTCCTTTGTAGTACATTGTTCTAATAATTCATTGATAGATGCAGCTAAAATAGAGTTTAAAACGGTATTTACTTCAGCAGCAGACATTGATGACCCTAACATTCTAAATTCAAATTTATTGCCAGTAAATGCCATAGGAGAAGTTCTATTGCGATCAGTATTATCACGAGGAATATATGAAAGACTAGAAATAGGAGAGAACAATTGAGTTGTTTCTAACTCGCTATTTTCATCAATAAGCTGTAATAATAAATTTTCTACGTGTGATCCTAAAAAGATTGAAATGATTGCAGGTGGAGCTTCATGCCCTCCTAAACGGTGATCGTTTCCAGCGTTTGATGAGGATAAACGTAAGAGTTCAGGATAATCATCGACTGCTTTTATAAAAGACGTAACAAAAGCTAAAAAGCGAATGTTATCATTTGAATTCTTATCAATCGCAAAACAATTAATACCATTATCACTTAAAAGTGAATAATTGTTATGTTTTCCTGAACCGTTAATTCCTTTAAATGGTTTTTCGTGGAGTAAGCACATTAAATGGTGTTTTTCTGCGGTATGTTTTAAAGTATCCATAATCAATTGATTTTGATCAACCGCAATATTACAACTAGTAAAAACAGGAGCTAATTCAAATTGCGCTGGAGCTGATTCGTTGTGTTCAGCTTTGGCATAAATACCCCATTTCCATAGTTTTTCATTCACATCTTTCATGAAATCACTAATTCTTTGTGGAATACTACCAAAGTAATGTTCTTCTAAATCTTGAGTTTTAACCGCATTAGAACCAAATAAAGTCCTACCGGTAAAACATAAATCAAGACGTCTTTTTCCTAATTGTTCATCAATGAGGAAATATTCTTGTTCCAAGCCAACTACTGGTGAAACATGTTTTACATTTGTTTCACCTAATAAATGCAATAGTTTTGTACTGCTTTCATCAATCGCCGTAATTGATTTTAATAAAGGTGCTTTTTTATCAAGAGCTTCTCCATTGTAAGAAACAAAGATACTTGGAATACACAATATATTGTCTTTGATAAAGGCGTAAGAGGAACAATCCCAATATGTATACCCTCGAGCTTCAAATGTTGCTCTAAGCCCACCATGAGGGAAACTAGAAGCATCAGGTTCACCTTTAATCAGTGATTTTCCCGAGAACCGTAAAATTGGTTCACCTTTTTCATCTGGCTCAATAAAAGCATCATGTTTTTCAGCTGTACTTGTTGTCATTGGTGCAAACCAATGGGTGTAGTGTGTAGCACCAAGTTCTAAGGCCCATGTTTTCATCGCATGAGCAATCGCATCCGCTGTTGGTCGATCTAAAGTTTCCTCATTGGCCATCGTTTTTTTCCATTTGGATAAGATAGGCGATGGAAGTCTTTCTTTCATCACTTTATCGCTGAAAATTAGTGAACCGAATTCGTCAAATATTGTATTTGATTTCATATTTTCCTCCAAAAATTTTAAATAAAAAAATGGATGTAGCTTGTTTAGAAATAAGGGTGGTCATCTACGATAACGCCTTTAACACCTTCTACTTCATCCATTAAGATTACTTCTAAACCATCTTTAATTGTTGAGTCGATTGACATACAATCAGCACATGCACCATGCATTTTTACAAAAACAAAACCATGTTCATCAACTGATAGAAATTCTATATCGCCACCATCACGTTGAATATATGGTCTAACTTTTTCTATTACCGCTTTTACTTTTTCAATCATCTAGCATCCTCCCATATAGTAAATTAACATTGCAATGCAAAAACCATGAATAATGCCACCAATTACTTCCACCCATTTATGCCCTAACACATCTTTAATGCGTCGTTGATAAATAGGGTTCGACAGCTTAATGTTGTTTGATTCTTGTAAATCTTTAATAAGCTGTTGCGTAATCTGGATATTTTGACCCGCATAATAGCGAACATTAGCTGCATCGTAAATTATTATAGCAGAAAAAGCGAGAGTGACCGCAAAAATTGCACTAGAAAATTGTTCTTGAATCCCAACCGCAAGACTTAGTGCCGCAACTGCAGCAGAATGTGAACTTGGAAAGCTTCCACTAGCACCAATTAGTCGCCAGTGCCATTCTTTATGGAAAAGATAGTAATAAATTGGCTTTGCTAATTGAGCACTAAACAGCGATAATAAACATGCCGAGAACGGAAACATAACACTGAAACTTTTCATAACTATTTACCTCAAAGTAAAGTATAGCACACTTCTTTAAGTCATGCTATACTATATAAGTGGAGGTTTTATGCAATATCAAATAGGACAAATCGTTGAAGGGGTTGTTACAGGTATTCAACCATATGGAGCTTTTATTACAATTGATAAGCTTACAACTGGGCTAGTACATATTTCAGAAATCAGTAGTGGCTTTGTTAAAGATGTTGCTCAGTTTGTCAGTGTAGGTGATGTTGTTTCAGTTAAAATTATTGATTTTGATGAAAAAAACCATCAAGCTAGATTATCGTTAAAAGCAGCATTACCAAATCGTTTCCGTAAGGATCGAAAGTTTGTTAAAAGTGGATTACTTCCAGCTTCTAACATTGGATTTAATTCAATAAAAGAAAATTTAGAGGAATGGATCAGAAAGGCTAAGGAGGAACAATATGATTCAATTTGATGTGTCACATGCGTTTTTACAAGAAAGTATCGACAGTTATCAAGCAAAAGTTTCAGAGTGTCATCATAGTTTATTAAACAAAACATGTGCTGGTAATGATTATCTTGGATGGGTTGATTGGCCAGAAAACTATGATAAAGAAGAATTTGCACGTATTAAAAAAGTTGCTGACAATGTTAGAGATCGTGCAGAAGTATTGCTAGTTTGTGGTATTGGTGGCTCATATTTAGGAGCACGTGCTGCAATCGAAATGATTCAAGGGTTATATAGCGATAACAAAACAGAAGTAATTTTTATTGGTAATACCTTTTCAAGCACTTACTTCAAACAAGTTGAAAAATACATTGCAAATAAGAGTGTTGTATTAAATGTAATTTCAAAATCAGGAACAACGACAGAAACAGCAATGGCGTTTAGAATGTTGAAATTGATGATGGAAGAAAAATATGGAAAAGAAGAATGCAAAGAACGTATTATTGCTACTACAGACAAAGCAAGAGGAACATTAAAAGCGTTAGCAGATGAAGAAGGATACGAAACATTTGTTATTCCTGATGATATTGGTGGACGTTATTCTGTAACGACAGCAGTAGGTTTATTACCATTAGCTATTATGGGTATCAACATTGATGATATTATGGCTGGTTGTCAAATGGCAAATAATGATTTAGCAACTGATGATTTAAAAGTAAATAAAGCGTATCAATATGCAGTTGCTCGTCGTATTTTACAAAATTCTGGAAAAGACGCGGAAATGTTAGTTGCATATGAGCCATCGATGGCAATGGTTGCTGAATGGTGGAAACAATTATTTGGTGAATCAGAAGGAAAAGATGGATTAGGAATATTACCTACAAGTGCGAATTTCTCAACAGATTTGCATTCACTTGGCCAATTTGTGCAAGATGGTAAAAAAGTATTGTTTGAAACGTTGTTATTAGTTGAAAATCCAATGCTAGATGGTGTTTTCCCAAGTGATCCACTTGATCGTGATCAAATGAATTATTTGGCTGGAAAGAGTTTAGATTGGGTTAATAAAATGGCATGCAAAGGTACTCTTGAAGCTCATGAAGTTACAGGAAATGTTCCAAATTTAATGATTACACTACCTGATACAACCGCAAAAACATTTGGTTATATGTGTGTATTCTTCTTTAGAGCATGTGCATTATCATGCTTAATGCTTGATATTAATCCATTTAATCAACCTGGTGTTGAAGTATATAAGAAGAACATGTTTAAATTGTTAGGTAAGAACTAAAAAGATGGCAAATTTGCCATCTTTTTCTATAGTTCATTTTGTCGAAGTTCATTAATATTTTTATCGTAAAGTATTTTCATTCCTTTAAAGGTTAAATCAGCATCATAGCAATCAATTAAATCAATTTCATTACTAATTAATCGACCAAGTCCACCAGTTGCGATTATTTTCATATCGCTAACATTTAACTCTTTTTTAATTTGTTTAATAATATGTTCTACTTGACCTACATAACCATAGAAGATACCAGCTTGCATACCACAAATGGTGTTTTTAGCTAAAATGGAATCAACTTTTTTAATCTCAACTTCTGGTAGTTTAGCTGTTTCCATCCATAATGATTTCGCTGATATTTCCATTCCAGGGGCAATGATGGTATATTTGAAAATGCCATCCTCAGATACATAATCAAATGTTGTTGCGGTTCCAAAATCAATAATTAGACAAGCTTTTTGATAGAGTGTATGAGCTGCGACAACGTTGACTATACGATCAGCACCTACTTCTTTAGGATTATCGGTTTGAATCTGAATTCCTGTTTTAATACCAGGGCCAATAATAATGGCTTTTTTATTTAAATATTTTCTTAAACAATTATTTAAAGAATACATAATTTTAGGTACAACACTAGCAATTATAACATCACCAATATCATTCGCTGATACGTTATAGCGGTTAAGAAAGATGCTGATGCACATCCAGAATTCATCGGAAGTTCGAGGTGTTTTACTGGTTAAACGAAACATTCCTAATTGGGTATTTTCTTCAAACAAAGCCATTGTAATATTTGTATTGCCGACATCAATTGTTAGTAACATACGTTGTTTCTCCTTTATCGTAGCATTGTTTAAATAACTCATACGCTACTTCTTCTTTAAGACAAAGTGGTAACTCTTTACTTTCGTTAGGAAAAACAAAAGTAACTCGATTAGTATCTGTTTTAAAGCCTGCACCTTCTTCTAATAGGTGATTAGCGACAATAAAGTCACAATTTTTATTAATACATTTTTTTCGTGCGTTTTCAATTAAATTTTCTGTTTCCATCGCAAAACCGATTAAGCGTTGATGAGGTAACTTATTTTGTCCTAAGTAAGCTAAAATATCGGTTGTTCGTTGAAATTGCACCGTTAAATCATCATTTCCTTTTTTAAGTTTTTGCGTAGCTGGTTTGGCAATCGTATAATCAGCTACAGCCGCGGCTTTAATGATAATATCAGCTTGTTGATAGTTGTCTTTAATAGCGTTAAACATTTCTTCAGCTGTTTTTACGTTAAATGTTACGATGTTGTTGATTGGTTGTAGTGTAACAGGGCCAGAAACAAGAGTTACTTCTGCGCCTAAATTACGTGCTACTTTAGCAATGGCATAACCCATTTTTCCCGAGGAATGATTTGTGACATATCGAACAGGATCCATTGCTTCTTGAGTTGGACCAGCGCTAATCAATACTTTTTTTCCAAACAATGGTTTATCTTTTTGTAAAGCCATTTCAATATAATCAATAATGGTTGATATATCAGCTAATTTACCATCACCAATATCGCCACAAGCTAATTTTCCTTCAACACTATGAACAATTGTCATGTTTAAGTTTTTAGCACATTGAATATTTTTTTGCGTGATTGGATTTGATAACATTTGACTATTCATAGCAGGACAAATAATTTTAGGTCCATTAAAAGCCAAAAATGTTGTAGTAAGCATATCATCGGCAATTCCTGACACTGCTTTTGCAATAAAATTAGCGGTAGCTGGGACGACAACAAAACAATCAGCTTTCTTTGCTAAGGAAATATGTTCAACATCATATTGAAAGTTTCTTTCAAAGGTATCAATAGAAACATTGTGTTGAGTTAATGTTTCAAAGGTTAAGGGATGGATGAATTGAGTTGCATTTTTAGTCATGATAACGTGAATATCCCATCCTTTTTTAATTCCATCGCTAACTAATTGACACGCTTTAAATGCGGCAATACCGCCGGTAACACCAATAATCACACATGGTTTAGTCATAAAATGATTTCCTTTTCAAAATTGGTAGCATCGTATTAGTAATAATTGGACACAATATTGCGGCAATAATAATTTCTAGTATCCCATTTGTTGATAGAACAGTAATAAATAATCCTACTAGTTGCGCAGCCGGAATTCCCTTGGCAGTAGCGTATGCGTTAGTAAACAGCACGGCAATGAGTGATAATACTAAAGCGCTATGTAAAAAGGTGGATAATACTGCAGATAGTATGGATGCAAGTGGAATTGATTTGTTTTTAAATGCTTTAAATAAAATAGCACTTACAACCCCAAGTAAAATACGAGGCACAAAAACGATGATAAGACTGAAAAAATTTCCAGATTGACCACCAATTGAGACAAAAGGTGAGAAAACAAAGGATGTGATTGTCGGCTGAAAGGTATTAATGAGTAAACTAAATAAACCAAAACAAAAACCGAGAATTGCACCGAATTTGACACCCATTAATTGCGCGCCAATTATAACTGGAATATGCATTGTTGTGGCCCTAAGTGGTCCGATTGGTATAAAACCTAAAGGTGTTAGAAAAAAGATGGCTTGAATGGCTAGAAATAATGCTAGAAGGGAAATTCTTTTCACTAATTGACGGTTATTCATAAATCCTCCTATCGCTCCGTAACGGATGCAATGAAATAAACAACACATTTCATTATAATTATATCGCTTATTTATGAAAAATCTATAAAATACGCTATAATATAGGCAGAAATGGAGAAAAAATATGAAATTTATTGTAGTGTCAGATATTCATGGTGGCATAGAAGGTGCACAAAAAATACAACAGTTATTTTCTACTGGTGATTATAAAGCGATTTTAATGTGTGGAGATATTAACTATCATGGTCCAAGAAATGATTTGTTTTCAGATTATCAACCTAAAAAAGTTATCGATGTTTTTAATTCGCTAAGTAATCATATTATTGCTGTACGTGGTAATTGTGAAGCTGAAGTTGATCAAATGGTTTATAATTTTTCGTGTTTAAGTGAGTCAACAACGTTTTATCTAGGACAACGTCGAGTATTTATGTGTCATGGACATACGTATACTCCAGAAAATTTACCACCACTAAATAATGGCGATATTTTCTTAAGTGGACATACTCATATTCCTACATGTGATATAAAAAAAGGTGTTTATTGTTTAAATCCAGGATCGATTTCATTACCTAAAAATAATTTTCCACGAAGTTATGCGATTTTAGATGACGATGGATTTTTTGTCAAAGATTGTAATGATACTATAATTATGCAGGTAATGTTTAATGGTTAAAGGAATTATTTTTACTATTTTATCCGCTATTATTTATGGTGTGATGCCTGTATTTTGTCATCAAGTGTATGATTTGGGAGCAAATGCCATTACTCTAACGTTTTATCGAAGTTTATTGGTGTTACCAGTTTTATTTGTTTTAATGATGCAACAAAAAATTTCTTTCCTTCTTACAATAGAAGAAATTAAAAATATTATTATTATTGGTTTATTTGGATCAGTAACCACAACGCTATTACTTTATGCAAGTTATAATTATATAAATAGTGGAATGGCAACAACATTACACTTTTTATATCCAATGTTTACAATTATTTTATCTAAGTTTTTTTATCATGATACAATCGATAAAAAACAGTGGTTATCTCTCATCATAGCCACTGCTGGAATTTTATGTTTTCTTAATAGCAATAATGGGTCGAATATTATTGGTATAACGATGGCATTAGCTAGTTCTATAACTTTTGCGATGTACTTAATTGGTATTGAAAAAAGGAAATTAGCAGTGATGAATGGTTATAAATTATCTTTTTATTTAGCACTTGTCGTTGTAGGAAGTCTTTTAATAATGAATGTTTTTACCAAAAGCATCATTTTTATTCTTCCAATAAAGGCATATGCTTATTTAATGATCATTGCTCAAAGTGCTTCATTTCTAGGAATTATTTTATTAAAAGAAGGTATTCGTTTGATAGGAAGTAAACTTGCAAGTTTATTTAGCTTATTTGAACCTTTATCATCTATTGTTGTTGGTTACGCATTTCTAAAGGAAAGTATCGGATGGGTTCAATTAGTTGGTTGTTCATTGATTCTTTATTCGGTTTTTTTGTTGGCTAAAGGCATAAAGAAAGCAAGCAATGAAACTCACTAATAAACTAATTTGACCAATAAAGGAGCGTTTAAAGGTGCATGTGTATTGTGTAGCATCAGTTAAGGTAAAGCTAACAAGACCATGTTCATTATAAGGGATAATACGTTCATTTAGTGATGTTGTAATGATATATCCTTTATAGTAAGACAGAGGAAGTAATACTTGTTGGTTTGCTGAAGCAGTAAATTGAAGTTGGTTATAACCACGATTGATATCACACGTGATAATCTCATTGTTTAATGTTGTTACACAGCCAGATAACTCTCTAAAGTCCATGCTGTTGCTTGGTAAATAGTCACCTGCTGCAATTTCAACTCGCATAAAAGTTGCTGCATAAAAAGGATCTATAATTGAGCCGTTAATAATATCTTGATATGTAGTCGTATTATTTATCACAAAAGGTCTATTTTGTACGGGTAGAATATGGAATATACCTTCACCGAGTAATACTAGTGATACTATTATTACTACTTTTTCAGGAACTTTAGGTTGCCATGTAGCGACAAAAATCATACAAGTGACAACAATGGTTAATAGACGCCATGGAAATTGGATGACTGAAAGCCATGGTACTAAATCGAAAGGAATAAAAATGCTAGTAAACAAAAGAAAAACTAGTCCAAGTAAAAAACAGTGTTTTCTAAAGATGTTTGGTTTTTGAAAAAGAGCAAGCCAAGGAAGAAATGAAAGAGCAATACCGATGTTTAAGCACATGATTTGATCTCTTGGTAAATCATTAGACCCTAAACCGAAAACAGTTGTGTTACTGAAATATTGCCAAGGATATAAGGCAAACTGTTTTAAAAAATCGGGACTAGTGTGACTTAAATAAAAGGATTGAGACAATAATTGTTCAAGTAGAGGAAATAAGAAATAAGCAGAAATAGCAATAGAAATACTTGCGGCCAATGATAATTGAATCATGGCTTTTTTTGTCATTTTTTTAATGTTTAGAAAAAGAAAAAGAATAAATAATATAATTGCCATATAAAATGAAATTAAATGTGAAAGCAATAGACCGCAAAATCCAATAATTAAATAGTGGATATGGTTAAAATCTTTATAGAAAAATTCATAAATACCAACAAATAAAAGTGGAAGAAATATAAAGGCATAAATTTCTCCTAAGGCACTGCGAACATAGGCGTCAGAGATACGATAATTGTTAAATATGTATAGAATGCTCGCTAAGTAAGGAGAATATTTATCCGTTGATAAACGATTAATAGCAAACATTATTGAAAGACTGGAGAAGAAAGTTGCTAAAAATAAAGCGATTTTATAAGAAATAATGAGAGGAAAGTTTAAATTATACAAAATAGAAGGAATAAGTAAGAAAATTTCCGGATAGAAAAGAGGTATTGGATAACCATAACCCATGTTTTTGTGTTGATACATTATTGGGAAAAAATCCCATTTTTTTAGTGCTTGAGCATAACCTTCAATTCTACTTAGATGAAATAATGTATCATGTTCTAGTGGTAAAACATGATTAAAAAGAGGTAGTAAAAAAAATAGTGATAGGATAAGTGAAAAAACAACATGTTGTTTTTTCATAATTAACCAAAGTACCAACTAGGTAATAAGCGATAGATACCCGATAACATTGATTTGTATGTAGTAAATCCACAAGTAACTGGTAAATAAAATAAGAACACGACAACACAGATAATTGTTACTAATGTTATCAATTTTTTTCTTTGATTATTCTGTTGTATAAGTTCATTGGCAATATAGGCAATTGTCATGATTAAAAATGGATATGCAGGATAGTAGTGATAAGAAAAAACACAACGACTGACTAATACCCAAGGTAATAAGCTACTTAAATAACCGATGATGATTAATATATTTTGATTGGTTATTTTTTTCTTCATGTGTATTATTGTCATAATAATGGTAATGACTCCAATCCAACTGATGAGTGGATTGTTAAAACAACTTATGGATTTTGCTGATGTTTCAGTAAGTGAGCGATAGAAGTACCATATAGGTCGAATATCAAAAAGCCATTGATACCAGTTACTAGAATATGGATGAGTAGCATTTAATTTAGAATGATAGTCATACATTGAAATACTGTGAGAAATCACTTTTGATATGCTAAAAGGTTCATTCCACCAAACTTTGGTAAAATAGAAAGAATATGCATAGATTAATAAAGGAAGAATAATAAAAGAAAGAAGGCAAAATAAACATGTTTTTATAATGAATTGATACCAAAGTTTTATTGTAGAAAAATTTTTTCGTTGAGTGTATAACGAATAAAAGAAACAGATTGCCAAGCCTACCCCACCATAGCATCCAGTCCATTTTACGGCGATAGCTAATCCCATTGCAATTCCCGACGTTAATAAATAGGTGTATTGTTTTTTAAGTGAAGTAGTGGCGTGATTACAATCGATAAATAAATACATCTGATGGAACATAAGCAAGATAAAGAATATACTAAAAGGTTCAAGCGTTGCAATCCTTGAGGTTGTGATATGCATAAAATCAGCAGCAAACAATGTAGTAGCAACAATGCTTATGTAATTGGATTTAAACATTTTTTGAATGAGTGAATGAAATAAAGGAAGCATAAGAATACCAAATAATGCTCCCATAATGCGCCAAGCAAAGGGGTTATTACCAAATAATTTAATGCCAAGAGCGATGATAGAAGTGCCTAATAATGGATGAACACTTGCGTACATTGATTGACCATTAGCTATCTCCCACGCATTTCTTACATGGTATATTTCGTCAAAATACGTTTCATCCATATAAGTAGGATTTAATGGGATTTTATGTTGCTCATCGATGATGTGTTCCATTGGAAAGCGATTGGGAACTGAATTAATAATAGATAATGGATAAAATGTTTTATTATCGTAGCCTAAAACACCAATTTCATTAACAACATTTAATAAAGTCGATGATGTTACTTTAATGTATTGATAGCTTGCATTGCAATCAATTAATTTCCATTGTAAATAACTTGATGTGTCAATATGGGAAATTGTTTGCCATTGTAGCATATCGTTACTGCCTTCGATTAATAAATTATCGAGTCCTAGCTGATACTCTCTAGAAGCAGCTAAAGCGTTATTATCACCTTCGCCGCCAAGCAAGTAAATTTTACTAATCATAGGAGATGTGGCATTAACATGTAAAATTATGTTGTTATTTTCTGTTGATGGTTGCCACCAAGTTTCTGGCATTTGAGAAGATCCTAGTTGCCATAATGAAATGATGGCATAGCATCCGGTAATAACAAGAGAGGAAAACAGTGTTGGTTTTGATTTAATGAATGGAAATTGATAAAGAATGAAACATATAAAAAGAAATAGTATTATTACAATACTAATAGGAATGAATTGTTCATTTTTAAATAATAATAAACTTATTGCTGACATATAAATACCTCGATATTTATTATAACGTACTTTTCTTTTTGTTTAAAGATGTTTAAGTGAATTGCTTACTACACCCATAAAGGAAATAATGAGCAATTCATGATAAACACGAATTAAGTAAAATAAATGTGTTTTTTTTAGGAAATCTATTTTCTTACTGTATTAATAAATAGGGACAAATAACCCGGAGAGGAGATTGTGATGAAAGAGATACTACAGGAATATGGAGGATTCATTTTATCGATTGTTTTGATTGGCGCGTTGATTACAACATTAAAAGGAGGATTTATTAAAGGAATTAATGAAAGTATTAATGGACAATTAGCTAAAATTAGTGAAATGGGAGAAAAATGATGGAGCTCTTTTAGAGCTCCTTATCTAATTTTAAGAAAGGAGTATGGCAATAGGGTGCAATGTCAGGATTAATTAAGAGTTTTGGTGTTTTAATTGTTGGGATTTTATGTGCTTTTCTAATGATGAATACAAATAGAAGACTTGTTTTAGAAGATGAAATTTTTGAAAATACAAGAATGACACAATTAACAGCTATGCAAGAATCCATTCAATTAGGAGAATTGTTTGTTAATGAATCAATTTGTATTGATGAAGATCGTGCTAAAAAGAAATGGATAGAAGTATTTAAAAATAATTTGAGTAATAACTTAATATATAAAGTAGAATTTTTAAAAATTAATGAAGAACCTGCTGCTATTGCGGTAAAAGTTAAAGGATTTAGCTCGATGAGTATGAGTGAGAAAGAACTGGAATTAGAATTTATGAATATACTCATTTGTGATGAAAAAGGAGAATAATAATCATGAAATATAATAAACCGTTAACGGTGAAAAGCAAACAATTGATTACCCTTGTTTTAACAATCATTTTAGCAATTGTTTGTATTATTACATATGATAAAGCCTTAAAGGATGTACAACAATTAGTTGTTGTCCCCGTGGCTAAAAAAACATTGCATTCGCGTGTTGTTATTCATGAAGATGATATTGAATTTATTGAAGTACCAAAAAATATAGTTTTAGATAATGTCATATTAGAAAAAGAACAATTGATTGGATTGTATGTTAAACCGTATCATGCAATTAGTAAGCAATCACTGTTTTATAAAGAGTTAATTGTTGATGAAAAGACAATGAATGATGCCACACTTTTTTCACTAGATGAAAATGAAATAGCTATTTCTATCGATGCTGATGTTAAATCGAGTTATGCTAATAGTATTTTAGTAGGGCATATGATTGACCTTTATTATTTGGGTAAAGTAAAAGAAGGAAATAGTCAAAAAGATTTAGTAATGGTTGGTGAATTAGTAAAGAATGCACGCGTGATTGCAGTAAAAGACAAAGAAGGACAATCAATTGAAGGTGATCTTTCGCTAAAGACAGAAGTGATTGTTGTAGCTTTAAAACAAGAAGATGCTCATTTAGTAGAAATTGCCAAGTCGTTGGGAAAAGTTTCACCGATGATATCATATGATAACTTAAATCAGAAGTCATTGAGTCAATATTATGATAGTACGAAGATAAAAAATATTTTATTAGGAAATTCATTGGATGTTACTATAGTTAAACATGGTGATGTCAATGGATGAGATTTTTTCAACTGTTGATTTTGGTGAGATTAATTATTATTTATCGTTAGATGATGTTACCGACTGTGCACTTAAAAATGGCGATGAGTTGTGGGTAACATCGAATATTCATGGACACTATTTATCAGATACAAAAATACCACAAGTAGAAGTAGAGAGAATAGCAAATCAAATAGCTCATAAAATGAATAAAGAATTTAATCCTTCAAATCCTAGTTTGGAAGGAGATATTCAAGGTAGTGAATTTGATTATCGCATTGGCTGTGTTCATCGTTTTTTATCCCCTGCGGGAACTTCAATGGTAATTCGAAAAGTAAGAAAAAAAGCGTATTTAACGCAAGAATATTTAGTTAAAAGTAACTATATAACACAACCTGCATTGAATGTATTAATTGCCGCAACGAAAGGTAGAGCTAACATTATTATCATCGGCGAGACTGGTTCAGGAAAAACAGAATTATTAAAATTTTTAATTCGTTATATTCCATCGAGTGATGTTGTTGTAACGATTGAAGATTCTATGGAATTTAATGTTCGTGAAGTAGCTCCTCATTGTTCATGCAATGCTTTTAGAATCCGCGAGAATGTTAGTTATCGTGATTTAATCTCAATGTCTTTACGTTTAAATGTGCAACGTATCTTGCTACAAGAAGCTCGTGGAGAAGAGGTAAATGATTTATTAGAAGCAATGTCGACGGGACATTCGGTAATGACGACAATGCATGCGAAAGATGCAGATACCATCGTATCAAGAATTAAACAAATGCTTAAAAATAGTCAGGAAAGTTTTGATTCGCTAAGAAAAAGAGTGTATTCATTAGTAGATATCGTAGTATGTGTGGAAAAAATTGAAACAAAACAAGGAATAATTCGACGCGTTAGTTCTATCACGGAGTTTCTTTATGATCCGATTACTGATGAAGCAAGAGAAAGTGTGATATATATTCCTTATCAGCCAATAAAGTCATTAAGTGATTCATTAATGCATGCCATTTCTAAACACATACAGGTGGGTTATGAATAATTTTACTATTATTTTTATTATTGTATTTATAGGTTTAGTAGCTATATGGTTTAACAACAGTGAAACGGAAAAGTCGATTAAGGAGATATTAAAAAAATATTCTTATGTCGGCGTATCTAAATCCATGAACTATACTATTACTCAATATTGCATTCATAGTGTTACATTCGTTGTGCTTATCGGTTTCTTATTAAAATACACATTCGATAATTTTTTATATTCTTGTTTTATAGTTGGAATTGGTTTATTCTTTATTCCTTATTTTCAATTATTATCGTATCGTCAAAAAGCGTATATTAACTATCAAGAATTAATATTTGTTTATGTTGAAACAAGTTTATTGTATTTACGCGAAAACAAAACGTCATTGCAGTTATTGATTGATTGTAAAGAAGCGCTGGGTAGTCCCTTACAAGAAGACTTATCCTTAGTTATTGATTACATCGAAAAAACCGGTGATTATGCCGGAGGATTAGATGCTTTCGCCGAAAAATACAATCATAGTGCAATTCATCATGTCCATGTTTTATTAAAAGCTAAACGTCAAGAAGGGTGTATTGATGAACAGTTAGTTGATTATTTATTAGCGAATATGGAAGAATTTGAATTTATTATGCATGATTATTGGCTAAAGAAAAAGGCACATCGCTCGATGTTTTATGTGATGATAGCCCTTGATTGTCTTGCAGTTGTAATGATAAGTCAGTTTTTAGTTGGACAAAGTTTAGGTACTGTTAATCATCGTGTTTTTGATAATATTATTTTAATTTTTTATTTATTAAATGGTGCGACAATTATTTTATATGAAGTGTTAACAAACAAAGATAAGGAAATACAATAATATATATTTAATATAGAGGAGGATTATAAGATATGACGCTTTTGTTTTCATGTTATTTTATGTTTATTTGGTTATGTTGGTTTAATCGAACTGACGTATCATCAATCATTAAAAATGAAGATGATTTAGAAAAAATGATAAAAAGCCTCAATAAAACCACACTTGATCACTTTATAAAAAAAAGATGGATTATAACAATTGTGAGTTCAATTAGTTTTTTATTTTTATTGTATGATAAACAATATGTACAATTTCAAAGCATTCTTGTTGGTATTATTGCATATAAAATACAATATTATTTATTATTAAAAAAGTATAATAAAGAGTTAACTATCGCTAAAGATTTATTTCCGTATTACTTAAATAATCTAAGCATTTTAATACAAAATAATCCTGTTCCTAATGCATTATTGAAATCAATAGAAGTAGCTCCTACTATATTTAAAGCTGATTTACAACAATTGGTTCAAGATATCCATGAAGGTAGAAAAAAAGGGATTACACCATATCTTCATTTTGCGAGCAGATTTAAACAAATTGATGATCTAACGCGAATTATGCGTACTTGTTATCATCTATCCGCAACTAGTGAAAATAAACAAATTATGCTGACATCATTAACTAAAATAGCGAATGAAAAGGTAAATTATGCACGTAAACAAAAATGTGAAGCATATTTAGATGGGCAAGCATTATATCCGTGGCTAGGTTTTTTATGGGTTGGATTTGTTTGTATTGCTTCTCTTTCTACAATTAATATTAGTTCAATAGGATAAAAAAATGAAATCAAGTATACAAATTTATGGAATGACAGTGGTTTTATGTTTGTTTGTAATGATTTTACCTCAACTATTAGGATATGCTATAGCGTATAAACAGTGTAATCAGGTTGCTTCTTTAGCGGTTGAAATTATTGAGGTGAATGAAGGTATTAGAGATGGAATTATTGATGAAAGATTAAAAGCGTATGGTCAAGAATCATCACTCGTAGTATTAAGTTACAATAAAGAGGAACTAACAAATAATTATTTTATGTATCAAGTTAGTTGTAGTCAAAAAATATCTATTCCAATCATTAATGTTCATCATACAGTGAAAGTTGTTAAGCGAACAAAACGAGTGATATATTAAATAAAGAAAGGAATTGTTATGCGAAAAATATGAAAAATATCTTGTTTAAGAAAATATTGATTGTTGTCTTAACACCATGGTTGTTTTTACTTCCTACAGTAGATGTGATAGCGGAAAATCATGTAGAATACACATATTATTCTCGAAAAGATTGGGTTAATCAACATCAATTATTTGATACTGAATTTAGTTCATTACATGATCATTTTATTAATTCTAAAGATTTAAAAGTGACATTAAACGCACTTGGTACAATTCATTATGTCAATACGGTTGACTTTACGAATATAACAGGAAAAAATCCAACTGTATTAATGGAAAAAGGAACAGAAGATAATCCATCTGTTGTGCATATTCAATTTGGACTACCTATAAAAGTGCATCAACTTCAATTATCACTAAGTGCTGTTAATAAAGAAACAGGTAATGAAATTACTAAAAGTATTTGGTTAGATCCAAATATAAAAGTTAATAATGGAAAGATTAGTTGGGATAAAAGTACGTTACTGAAGGAAAAGATACACGAAGATTTTATTTTTGTTGATGTGGATAAAGAGATTCAATCCATTTTAATTACCTTTGATGAGTTTAGTGTGCACAATGAATATACACTATCGTATTTACAAATACCATCATATTCGTTGTATCAACATGTTGAGTGGGTTGGTTATCCAATTGAAAATACTGAAACTAAAAAAGTAGTTGTAAAAAAAGCTACTGGAGAGTATAGCATTGATGGAACTAATAATAATTGGTATCGAGAAGCAGATACCATATTTAGTCCATCAATCCATATTATTAGTGATTATAGACCACTATTAACGCAGCAAACTGTTTTATTTGATTATGGCAGAGGTCAAACTATTAGCGCATATAGTATTCCAGAATCTATGAAAAATATATCACCTATAGGCGATAGAATACGCGGTTATTACGAGATAGGAAATAGACCTACTTCAACTTTTTATTCTTATAGTAACGGAGGAATTGCCTTTCCTTACATTGTTCAAGAAAAAAATACCGGAATTCAGTATGGATTTATTCCGGTTTATTGGAGTCAAACTAAAGATTATTCTCGAGCCTATAATGTTCATAGCAATGATGCATCTTGGTGTCAACATGTTACAGGAAGTAGGAGTATACCATGTTATAAACATCAAGGCCATCATGCAAATGGCCGCTATAATAGTTTTGATGTTGTGACGGATCAATATAGTTCCATTGTTTATCCGGAAAATCGATACATAAAAAAGATAACTTATGATGTAATTGATGCAAAAACAAATAAAATAGCATCGACAATAATAGGGGTAGATGAATTAAAACAGCTATCATTACAAGATACTGGAATATGGTATATTAGGGCTACATTAGAAGATAAAGTTGGACAAACTGGAATTAAGAGTTCAAAACCATTTTATATTGATAGAGAAAAACCAATCGCAATCATTAGTTTGCCAGAAGAGGAATATTATAGTGATGATATTGTAGGTTCAATTAAAGTGGAAGATCGTCATTCAGGAATACAACGTTGGCGATACCAAAAGATTGTGAATGATAAAATTATGTATACTAGTCCATGGCTAACGTCACATGAAGAAACGATTGGTCATCAGGATAATGGAAAAGTAAGTTGGGTAGTTGAAGTATATGATAATGTGGGTAATTTTCATATTGAATATTCTCCGTCGAAAATTATTCAAAAGACATCAGTAGAATTAACGATGGTTTCAATGCAAAGTTATGATTTAAATGGTGAAAAACCAGTTGCTTATATTACATTACAAGGTGATGATTTCTTAGAACAAGTGACACATATAAGCGTGTTTCAAGATGGAAAGAACATTATTGATAAAGAAGTAATGGTTGTTAATACAGTTGTAGATGCGATTAGTATTGTTCCTAAAGAAAAACATACTGATATTAAAGTAGTCGTTAGTCAAGGTGAAAATGTTCAACAATTAGTGTTAAGAGGGTATCAAAAAACAGAAGAGGTTATAGAAACAGAGTTATCTATACTATCATTAGAGGAAATTGTTGCTTCTTTTGTAACAAAAGATGGACAAACTGACTATAAAGAATCAATTCAACTTCAACTAAATGCGAGTCATTTGAAACTGTTTAGTGGTCAAGGAATAGAACATACTGTTGCGATTGACTATAATAATCCATGTTCAGTGTTTGAAAAAGGAGTGTGTAGTAATAAACAGGGGATAATATTATTTAAACCAACATTACAATATAGTGAAGGTTCTTTATCGATGAAGCGCATTGTTGGTGATGATATGAAGGTGAAATTAGCGTTAGTAGATGGACTTTATCGATTGGGGCAAGTATACGTTGATAAAAGCAGTGGAGAAGTGTTTGAAGATAATCTAACTATCGATAATTACTTGGATGGAGGTAGAAAATGGTATACTAATCCACATTCTGAATGTAAAGACTATGATGTTGTGATGAATGCACCACAGCTAGGATTTAATAAAATTACGGTGTCAATGAAATCGTCGTATGAAATTGAAGATACCTACCTATCAAAAATATACTTGCGTTTTGTTGAAAAAGAAAATCCATTTCCAAATGGATTAAGTGACATGTGGAAACACAATGAAACATGGTTTTCTACCATTGATGAAACAAAATACGACGAAACAATTACATTAAGTAGTACTGATTGAAAAAGTATTTTGCATTATTATCTTAAATCTAGTAAAATAGGATTGTTTTAGGAGATGAAGATAATGAAAATAGGATTAGTGTTAGAAGGCGGTGGCATGCGTGGAGCATATACAGCTGGTGCGCTAGCTTGGCTTGTTGATCAAGGCATTGAAGTGGACTATGGCGTTGGTATATCCTCTGGGGCAGTTCATTTATGTAGCTATTTTTTAAAAAACAAGAAATTTTTATATGACATGAGTGTAAAGGTAATTCCTGATAAAAAAAATGTTGGGCTATACCCTCTATTGCATGAAAGACGATATGTCGGCTATGATCATATGTTTGATGACTTATTGCCAAATGATTTAAAATATAGTGTTACATCATTAAGAGAGAATCAAGCTAAATTAGAGTTTGGCTTATACGATATGACACAATGCAATACTCGTTTCTTTGATTCAAGTTATTTGGATGATGATTTACGTTATTTAAAAGCATCATGTACTTTACCGATTGCCGGAAGAATTGTAACTATTGACAATGTTCCATATTTAGATGGTGGAATTGAAATTATGATTCCAATTGAACGTAGTTTTGACGTTGGATGTGATAGAAATTTAATCATTACGACGAAACCAGAAGGATATGTTCGTAAAGCAGCTAGTAATTTTATGGTGAATTTAATGAAGATGAATTATCCTAAATATCCTAAATTAGTGGAACATTATGCTAATCGTCATTTATCATACAATCGTCAAATGGAAATCATTGAAGAAGGTTGTAAAAATAACACTTGTTATTTAGTTCGTCCAAGTGAGACGATTGATGTAAAACGTTTTAGTGGCGATAGTGAAAATTTAGCTAAACTATATGATTTAGGATACGCTGATATGGAAAACAATAAGGAAGATATTTTATTGTTCCTGAACAAAAAATAACGGTGAAAAGCTAGTTTCTAGCTTTTTTTCATTGAAAAAAGGACTATTGTCCTTTTTTATTGTCAGTATCTGGTGTTGTTGTTTTAGCTAAATAAAGCATATAATATTCATCATAGGTAAGGCCAGATTGTTTTATTTTTTCGGCCAATTCAATACCAACATAGCGATAATGCCAAGGTTCAAAGTCAAAACCAGTGATTTGTTCTTTGTTTTCTGGATAACGTAAAATCCATCCATACGTAGTACAATTATCTTTCATCCATTGGTATTCTTCAGTACTTGCAAATCCGCCACCTGAATCGTTATTGGAAGCGACATCCATTGCTAAACCAGTTTGATGTTCAGAAAATCCAGGACGTGCACTTTTAGCATCAGCTTTTTCGATACCCATCGTTTTAGTGAAATTAGCGTATATTTCTTCTTGACGTTGATAACTGCGATATGCATTGGAAGCATAAATCGATAATTCCAATTTTTCTGCAGCAGCACTTACTGATTTAAGTGCACTTGCGGCTTCAGAAGACAGGTAACTTCCTTTTGATGAATAGCGAGAACTTAATTCTTGTAGTGTTTCAGGAGTATAAATATCGGTCAAATAGTAAGTTTTATTCACTAACATATCAACAGAACCAGGATTTTCAGTAGGCAATATTGTGGAATAAGGTTCACGATATGATTTGCTTAAAACAAATTTATCGGGACCATTATTTTTTCTGTTAGCGATAACATCATCAATATATGGTTGAACATCTTGTTGAAAATCAAATACTAATAAAGGAGTAATCTCAAAAAATGTTAACTCTTTAAATAACGTTAGTGTTTGTTCTTTAGAATATGACATCGATAACAAGCGATTGTACAGTATAAATTCCCTTTCACCACATTCTTTACTAACAACATAAAGTGGTAAATAATTTAAATCTAACGTTTTATTGACAATCGCATTTGCTAAATTTTCAGAATAAGCATTTTCTTTTAATAGTGTGCTAGTAAGTTTTTGTTTTGTAATTTCAACAATTTGCGGTTTAGAGTATCCAAGTTTTAAAAGTTTGTTTTTTTGTACTAATGGTGGAATCATAAACACAACAAAAATAATGACAATTACAGAGATAATTGCGATTAAACCAATTTTAGCTTCTTTCTTTAAAGTGTATTTGGCATTTAATTGCTTCATCTTACCAATGAAATTTTTCCCCTTTAAAAACAATGCCTTAAGTGGTTTAGTATTTAACTTCAATTTAGGAACTTTTTTGTTAAATTTTCTTTTTTTTCTACGTGGATTACTCATAATACCTCCTCAAACAATGACCAAGGATAATTTTTAGGTTCACGACAAGTAAATGTCATTTTTTCTTTAAGTGTCGGATGTTCAAATGCCAAAGAATATGACCATAAGGCAATTTGTTGACCTACAACGGATTTATTGTTGTATTTTTGATCGCCCCAAAGTGGAGCATTAATGGCTGCAAATTGCACTCTAATTTGATGTGGACGTCCAGTTTCTAGTTCAACTTCAACCAGTGATAAATTGTCTTTTTGTGAGATTACTTTATAATGCAAAATAGCTTTTTTACTATTACTTGTACCATCTTTAACAACGTATACTTTATTTTCTTTTTCATTTTTAAGTAAAGAGTGAACTAAGGTACCTTCTTTTGGTAGAGATGTTGATGTTACAACGGCGTGATAACGTTTATCGAATTGTTTTCTACGGATACTATCAGATAGTCTACTAGCTGCTTTTGATGTTCGAGCAATCACACATACCCCACCAACTGGTCGATCTAATCGATGCACCAAACCAAGAAAGACATCATTAGGTTTGTTGTATTTTTCTTTAATATATTGTTTGGCCATTGTTAATAAATCGATATCTTTAGAACTATCTTCTTGCATAACAACATTCACTGGTTTTTCTAAAACGAGGCAATGATTGTCTTCATAGATAACTTTCATCGTTTATTTACCCATCTGCCATAGATGCCACACGGTAATACCAAATCATCACGAGTAATTGGTAAACCAATCTCTCCGGTAGTTAATGTGCCATTAGGAAACTTTTTACATAAGGTTGTTTTTAAAATATTATCAAGAGCTAATCGAGAAAAACCGGTTGTATATGCATTTACTAGGAATAATAATGGTTGGTCATCCAAAATTTCTAAACAGGCTTCAATGAGTTCCTGTAAGTTTTCTTCACATTTCCACATTTCACCATTTGGCCCTCTTCCATAAGAAGGGGGGTCCATAATAATACCGTGGTAAGTTCGACCTCTTCTTTTTTCACGTTGAACAAATTTCAGTGTATCATCATTAATAAAGCGAATGGCATTATTAGAAAGTTGCGACAACTTCATATTTTCTTTAGCCCATTCAATCATTCCTTTGGATGCATCAACATGCACAACTTCCTTAGCTCCAGCACTACTACATGCCATTGTTGCGGCACCAGTATAGGCAAATAAGTTTAAAATTCGTACTTCACTGTGGCTACTTTTAATTTCATCACGAAGAAAGTTCCAATTAGCCGCTTGTTCAGGGAATAAACCGGTGTGCTTAAAATTAGTTGGAGAAACTTTAAATGTTAGTTCATTATAGTGAATCAACCACGAATCGGGGAGCGATTTATTGTACTGCCATTGTCCTCCACCATGGGTAGAACGATGGTATATTGCATCAGCTTTTCTCCATTGAGAATTATTGTTATCGCAAGACCAAATAGCTTGTGGGTCAGGGCGACGTAAAACATAATTACCCCAACGTTCTAATTTTTCGCCATAACCTGCGTCAATACATTCATAATCTATCCAATCAAGTGCAATATTTTTCATTGTTTATCCTCATCTTACAAGATATTATAACACATTTACTAAATACTATACGTTTTTTTGCTTAAAATATTTAAAATATAATTACTTATTGTGATTTATATTCACAATTTAATGTTAAGATAGTTAATTATAAGATAAAAATGTTATAATTTATAAATGTGTGGAGAAAATAGTCATTTTCTTCTATAATAAAGGGTAGTAATGAATTGAAAGGTGGGTATTATGTCAATAGTAGCTAATTTAAATGCACCGCAGAAAGAGGCGGTTTTATCATCTTCACAATATATACGATTAATAGCAGGGGCAGGAAGTGGAAAAACACGTGTTCTTACTAGTAGGATTGCTTACTTAATTCAAGAAAAAGGTGTATTACCACAATCCATTTTGGCAATTACATTTACAAATAAAGCTGCAAATGAAATGATTGAACGTTTAAAGAAGATGTTAGACGATGATAAAATAGGTGTTAGGATGTGTACTATTCATTCTCTTTGTGTAAGAATTTTACGTGAAGATGGACATCATATTGACTTACCTAAAAGTTTTCTTATTATGGATCCTCAAGATCAAAGGTCAATTTTAAAAGATATTTATAAAAAAATGGAGTTAGATCATAAAGATTATCCGTATGCGGGAACGATTAATTATATTAGTAATTGTAAATGTGGGAAAGTGTCACCGGAAGAAGCTGCAAAAATAGCATATGATAAAAAATCATCGATATTATCAACAGTATATGCAAGTTACGTTGTTAAACAAAAAGAATTATTTGCGCTAGATTTTGATGATTTATTAATTGAAGGTTGTCATTGTTTACGAAAAAATAGTAACGTATTAGAAAAATGGACAAGTCGTTATCGTTATATTCACGTTGACGAGTTTCAAGATATCGATGAAATCCAATATGATTTAATTTGTTTATTGGCTGGCAAACATAATCATTTATGTGTTGTAGGTGATCCAGATCAAACTATTTATTCGTGGCGTGGAGCTAATGTTGATATTATTATTCAATTTGAAAAAAAGTTTAAACCGTGCCAAACAATTTTTTTAAATGAAAATTATCGCTCTACTTCAGCAATTTTACATGGAGCAAATAGTTTAATACAACATAATAAAAATCGTATTGAAAAAGAATTATTTACAAATAATAACGATAATTCAAAAATCATTCATTTCCAAAGTAGTAGCGAGAATACCGAAGCCATGTGGATTGTTGAACGGATTGGCGAATATTATCGCAAAAACAATTCATATTCTGGCTGTGCTATTTTATATCGCAATAACTTTAGTTCGCGTTTTATAGAAAAGGCGTTGGTGGAGTATGGTGTTCCTTATGTCATTTATGGTGGTATGAAGTTCTATGACCGTCAAGAAATCAAAGATATGTTATGTTATTTAAGAATGATTGTTACTCAAGATGATTTAGCGTTTGAACGCATCATTAATACACCAAAACGTGGAATTGGCGATAAAACGATCGATTTAATTAAAGAAAAAGCCGATCTTAATTCTTGTAGTTTATTTGAAGTTTGTTGTCGAGAATCTATTGGAACACCAACTGTTTCCCGTACTATTAATAAATTAGTAAGTCAAATTCATGAGTGGCAACGACAATTAGAATTTTTATCGCCACATCAAGTTGCGGAAGTCATATTTAAAGAAAGTGGTTATTTAAAGAGTCTAGAAGATAATCATGAAGAGGATCGTATTGATAACGTGAAGGAACTTATTAACGATATAAAACAGTTCGTTAGCGATAGGGAAGATGGCAGTTTGGAAGAATATTTACAGATGATAACTCTTTATGGTGATCGTGAAAGCGTAGATAGTTCTAATTGTGTACAGTGTATGACGGTTCATGCTTCTAAAGGACTGGAATTCAATGTTGTGTTTGTTTGTAATATGTCGGATGGTATTTTCCCAAGTCAACGCTCGATTGATGAATCAAAACAAGGCTTAGAAGAAGAGAGACGTTTAGCCTATGTTGCCTTTACTCGTGCAAAACAACAACTATACATTACTGAAAATACAGAACAGAGTTGGGCTACTGCTTCTAAAAGAACATCACGATTTATTTTAGAAATGGATCAAACAGTTATGCAACATACAGGAAGTTTTTTGAACTCATCAAGACAACATGAATCAAGATCGACAGCATCACAACAAGTCATCGCACGCCAACGTTACGAATCAAATGTTATCATCAATGAAAAAAATATGTCCAATTCAAAGAGTCGTTGGAAAAAAGGCGATTTACTATTGCACAATAAGTTTGGTGAAGGAGTAGTAATTGGCGTCGATGTCAATTTTATTGATGTTCGTTTTCAAGTTGTAGGTGTTAAGAAATTACTTGGAAATCATGATTCGATAACTAAATTATAGGAGGCAATATGGATCGAATTAAAGTGTTAAGAGACTTGTTAAATACATACAATATCGCATACTATACCAATGATAACCCACTTATCACGGATAGTGAATACGATGCATTAATGCAAGAGTTAATTGCTTTAGAACGACAATATCCTGAGAGTTACGATATTAACTCTCCGTCATTACGAATTGGTGGCATTATTTTGGATGAATTTAAAAAAGTGAATCATCGTAATAAAATGTATTCTCTCAGTAATATTTTTTCTAAAGAAGAATTAGAAAATTGGATTAATAAAATTGAACAAGAAATAGGTTCTTGTACATATTGTGTAGAGTGTAAAATAGATGGATTAGCGATGGCGGTTCATTATAAAAATGGTGAATTTGTATTAGGGGCAACACGAGGTGATGGTGAAGTAGGTGAAGATGTCAGCAATAACGTACGGACAATTACTTCACTGCCATTATCGATTGATGTGAAAGAAGAATTAGAAATCCGTGGCGAAGTGTTTATGTCCATTGATCAATTCAACTATTTGAATCAGCAAAAAATTCAACAAGGAGAAGATGTATTTGCTAATCCACGCAATGCCGCAGCGGGAACAATTCGTCAATTAGATAGTTCAATTGCTGCATCAAGAAAATTAGATGCATTTTGGTATCATGTAAGTCAAGCTGAAAAATTAGGATGTACAAGTCATTATGAAAGCATACAAACGATCAAACAATTGGGCTTTAAGGTAAATCCTTTAACGAAACTATGTTCGAGCAGTGAAGAAATTTGGCAACATATCGAAAATATTGGGAATCAACGTGACACTCTAGCGTATGCGATTGATGGCGTTGTTATTAAGGTTGATTCATTAAATAATCAACAACAACTAGGTTTTACTCAAAAAAGCCCTAAATGGGCCGTTGCTTATAAATTTAAAGCAATGGAAGCAACGACAATTGTTGAAGATATTTTTATCACGGTAGGACGAACAGGTAAAGCGACACCGAATGCTAAATTAACACCAGTGTTTGTGGCAGGTTCACTCATCAGTTATGCGACTCTACACAATGAAGACATGATTATCGCAAAAGACATTCGAGTTTTTGATGAAGTAGTTATCCATAAAGCTGGAGATGTGATTCCTGAAGTTCTATGTAGCCTTAAAGACAAACGTGACCATCGCCAACAACCTTATGTATTTGCGACGGAATGTCCACAGTGTCATATGCCACTTGTTCGTGATCCTCAAGAATCAGCTCATTATTGTATTAATATCGATTGTCCAGCTCGAATCGTTAATTCTATTGCTCATTTCGCTAGTAGAGATGCGATGAATATCGATGGTTTAGGTGAAAAAAGAGTAGAAGCATTGCATAAAGCTGGATTAATTACTCATGTTAGTGATATATATGACTTAAAGAATAAAAAAAGTGATTTGTATGAAATAGAAAAAATGGGTGAAAAATCCATCAATAATTTGTTAGATGCGATTGAAGAAAGTAAGAATAATTCATTAGAACGATGTTTGTTTGGTTTAGGAATTCGACAAGTTGGATCAAAAGCTGCAAAAGTTCTTGCGTCTCATTTTAAAACGTTAGATAATATTCGCTGTGCTACACTAGAACAGCTTAGCCTTATTTCCGATATTGGACCAATAACAGCAACCTCGATTATTGATTTCTTCGCGGATGAAAGTAATATTGCCGTTGTCGAATCGTTAATGAGTGCTGGTGTAAATAGTAATTATATCGGTAAAGATAAAAAGGAAAGTGTATTTACAAACAAGAAAGTTGTTTTAACGGGTACATTAAGTACACTAGATCGCACTAGTGCCTCTGAGCTACTTAATAATTTAGGAGCTCTAGTAACAAGTAGCGTTTCTAAAAAAACAGATTATGTCATCGCAGGAAGTGATGCTGGATCTAAATTGGAAAAAGCGCGACAATGCAATGTAGAAGTTATCACAGAAGAACAATTTTTAAAAATGATAGAAGGAGAATCGTATGATCAATAAAGAGATGATTAAAAAGTATGCAAATCAATTAATGTTTGATTTAAATGATACTGAAATAGAAGAAGTAGTAGAAGAATTTCAAGTTCTAAAAAAACAACTTGAAAAATTAAATGATGTGGATACAACAGATGTAGTACCGATGGTTTATCCTTTTGACGTAGTAACAACGTATTTAAGAGAAGATGATGTTACTGAAGTTATTTCACAAAAAGAGGCATTATCATTAGTGTCAAAAAGTAAAAATGGTCATTTCTGTGTGCCAAAGGTGGTTAAATAATGGAAAATATAAAGAATAAAATAGAAATTAATCGTACATGGCATCAAACCTGTAATCATATTAATACGTTTATAGAACATCATGATGTAGAGAAGGATGGCCCTTTATCAGGTTATGTTGTAACACTTAAAGACAATATCTCTACTAAAGGTGTAGCTACAACAGCTTCAAGTAAAATATTGAGCAATTACACTCCAGTATTTAATGCGACGGTTGTTGAAAAGCTACAACAAGCAGGAGCTTGTATCATTGCGAAAACATCAATGGATGAACTTGGAATGGGTGGAACAAATATGTCGGCATATACTGGTCCCGTATTAAATCCATTTGATACTAGACGAATTTCCGGAGGGAGTAGTGGCGGAAGTGCGGTTAGTGTAGCGATTGGTGGAGCGGATATATCCATTGGTTCTGATACCGGTGATTCTATTCGAAAACCGGCTTCATATTGTGGAATTGTTGGTGTTAAACCAACGTATGGTCGTATTTCACGGTATGGTGTTATTCCATATGCCTCTAGTTTAGATCATGTAGGTTATTTTACAAACAATGTAAAAGATAGCGCTATCGTTTTAGAATCTTTAGCTGGTCGTGATGACAAAGATCTAACATCATCATCACAAATTGTTGAACAATATAGTAGTTATTTAACAAAGCCAATCAATGGATTAACCGTTGGTGTACTAGAAAATATTGTGGATAAGATTAATAATGATAACATTGTACAATCATTTAATGATGTAATTTCAGAGTTAGAAAAAAGAGGAGCTACCATTGTAAAGGTAAAACTCAATGAAACATTGATGAGTGCCTATTTTGCAACATATAACATTATTGCAAATTGTGAAGCAACCGCGAACCATTCAAATTTAGATGGAATACGATTTGGTGTACAAGAAGCAGGTTCCAGTGTTGAAGAAATCATGATGAATTCACGTACGAAAGGATTTGGTATTAACGTTAGAAAGCGTTTTGTAACTGGTAGTTACGGCTTATTTGAAGAAAATCAAGAAGATGTATTTTTTAAAGCACAACGAGTACGCCGTTTAATTGTGGAAGATATTACTCGTGCTATGAGTGGGATTGATGTGTTATGCTCACCAGCAAGTGGGCAAATAGCTCCATTACTAAACAACATTAAAACGTTGGATCAATGTGATAATGATGAAATCGTTGTAGAAAACTATATGGTAATGGCCAACTTTAGTGGACTACCAAGTATGACGGTGCCAATGACTTGGATTAATGAAGAAGAGAAAGAAATGCCAGTAGGTTTACATATTATGGCAAATGCATTTAAAGAAGGGGTTATGTTTCAAGTAGCTCAAGAAATTGAAACGATATGTAACCTTGGCGATAGAATAGCGAAGGTAAGTGAATAATGAAGTATGATGTTGTAATTGGTATAGAAATTCATTGTGAATTAAAAACAAAAAGTAAAATGTTTTCCAATAGTCCGTGTTCCTTTGGTGAAGAAGCTAATACATGTGTCAATGAAATTGATTTAGGCCATCCAGGAACGTTACCTACCATCAATAAAAATGGTGTAAAAAAAGCACTTCAAGCATGTATAGCCTTAAATTGTAGTATCGATCCATTGGTTCGTTTTGATCGTAAAAACTACTATTATTCTGATTTACCTAAAGGCTTTCAAATTACACAACAATTTCATCCAATCGGTTCTAATGGATATATTGATATTGAAACAAGTGTTGGCAGTAAACGTGTTCGTATTAATCGCATTCACATGGAAGAAGATACAGCGAAACAATTTCATTTATCAAATGAAACATTGATTGATTTTAATCGTTCTGGAACACCACTTATTGAAATTGTTTCGGAAGCTGATATGACTTCTAGTGAAGAAGCGGTAAAATACTTACAATCACTTCAAGAAATATTGTACTATTTAGGCGTATCCGATGTAAAAATGGAAGAAGGATCGATGCGTTGCGATATTAACATTTCATTAAAACCACAAGGAAGCAGTGTGTTTGGTACTAAAAATGAAATTAAAAATTTAAATTCATTGAGCAATGTTGAAAAGGCAATTGAATATGAAATTGAACGTCAACGTGCCATTTATGATGAAGGTGGTACGATTGAACAATGTACGCGACGATTTGATGAGGCAACTAAAACAACGGTGTTGATGCGATTAAAAGAGGGAGCGGTTGATTATAAGTATTTCCCTGAACCAAATATTTTCCCAATTCAATTGGATACAAGTTGGATCGATGAGTTAAAAGTACAATTACCGGAATTACCTCAAGCAAGAAGAAATCGTTTTAAGACAGCTTACGGATTAAATGAGTATGATTGTCAAGTTCTTGTCGCTACAAAAGAAATATCGGATTATTTTGAACAAGTGATGAGTTATACGACAGAAGCGAAAGCAGCTGCTAATATGATGTTGACTGATGTTTTAGCATGGTTAAATAAAAAAGGAATGAAGATTAACGAGCTACCTTGTCAACCAGAAAATTTAGCACGTTTAATCTCCATGATTTCTCAACAAGTAATTTCTGGAAAACAAGCAAAAGAATTGTTTGATGATGTGATGAATAACAAGAATCCAGAAGATTTAGCAACTGAAAAAGGGATGAAACAAGTAAGTGATGTATCGTTTATCGAGCAATTGATTAATGATGTGCTAGATGAACAAACTCAATCAATTGAAGACTATAAAAATGGTAAAGATAGAGCTTTAGGATTTTTAGTTGGTCAAGTGATGAAAAAATCAAAAGGACAAGCAAATCCAGCGCTAACGAATAAAATGTTGACAGATGCATTAAAGAAACGAATTAATTAGTAGCCAAGTTCGTTTGATTTGTGTACAATATCAATGTTAGGAGAAAAAGAAATGACTAGTAAAAAAGTAAGTAAGAAACGCTCAAATGTAAGAATGAGTAAAGCGAATAAAAGTATACTTATCGGATTGTTGATAGTTTCATTACCTTTTATTATTTTAGTGGTAATATTACTTTCAGCAGCGTCAAATACCGGAAAGCCTTTATTAGGACAACGCTTTTTAAATGATTTAGATCCAGCAATTACTAAATCAAATATAAGTGACGTTGAAAAGGTGATTAAAGCAGAAAAAGATGTTGATAAAGTAACAATTGAATTAGTAACCGCAACAATGCGTGTTTATGTTAATATAAAGGATACTGCCACGGAAGAAGAAGCAAAAGCAATGGCTAGCACAGTTTATAAAAACTTGGATTCTATTTTGTCAATTGATAAGTATTTTACATCACAAGATGGTAAAAAAATGTATGATTTAGAAATACATGTGTTTAACTTATCTAAAAAAATGGATGGAGATAATTTTGTTTATGTGATTCAAAACAAAAATGCGATGATGAAAGAACCACATCTTCAATTGGTGTCGAAACCATTAAATGAAGAATTAGCACAACAATTGCGAGATGATGTTGAAGCACGTAAAAATCCTACTCCTAAACCTGAATCCAGTGAAGAAGTAGTAGGAACTGACGAAGAAGAAAAAGTTGCTGAAACCGCAAAACCAAAACAATAAAGAGGAGAAATTCTCCTTTTTAATTAGGAGGGTACAATGGAAAAAAACGACAAATTTATTGGCACTTGTGTTGGTTATACTAGTGAAGGATTAGGTGTTGTAAAACATGATAATTTTATTTATTTTGTAAAAGATTTACTATTATCAGAAGAAGCTGAAATTGTTGTAACAAGTGTTAAAAAGAGCTTTGGTTATGGTAAAAGACTACAATTAATCAAGACAAGTGATGATCGCTGCCAACCAAAATGTCCAAGTGTAAAGTGGTGTGGAGGTTGTCAAATTCAACACATGAACCTACATGGACAAACAATCTTTAAACAACAACGAATTAAAGACTGTTTTAGACAAATAGAAATGAAAGATGATGTCATTAAGCCTATTTTAATGATGGATAATGGATGGCAATATCGCAATAAAGTTCAAGTTCCTGTACAATACGATAATTCAGTAAAAATAGGGTTTTACAAAATGAGAACAAATGAAATTGTTCCTTTTGATTTTTGTCATGTACAGAGTGATACATCAAACAAAATAATTGAAAACTTAAAAAACTATGTAACAACAGATTTATCATTACGTCACATATTAATTAAACATGCTTTATTTACAGATGAAATAATGCTTGTTTATATTGTAAAAAAATATCGTAAAGGCCAATTTGATAAAATTAATGATAAGTTAATACAACAATTTCCAATGATAAAAACAATTGTAGTCAATATTAATACACAAGAAAATAATGTTATTTTAGGTGATAAAGAAATAATTTTAATGGGAAATGGTTTGATTCAAGAAAAATGCATGAATTTACTATTTAATATTTCATCAAAATCATTTTTCCAAATTAATCCGTATCAAACAGAAGTATTGTATTCCAAAGCAATTGAATTAGCTCAATTGTCAGGTAATGAAGTAGTATTAGATTGTTATTGTGGAACAGGTACAATCGCCTTAATCGCAAGTCAACACGCCAAAGAAGTATATGGAATAGAGATTGTTAAAGAAGCGATTGAGGATGCGAAAACCAATGCGATAATCAATCACATTACCAATTGTACTTGGTTAGCAATGGACGCGAAAGATGGCGTTAAAGAGCTCTTAGAGCGCAATGTTACATTGGATGTAGTTTTCCTTGATCCACCTAGGAAAGGGTGTGATGAAGCAACAATTAACTCAGTAATCGCATTTAATCCAAAGAGAATCGTTTATGTTTCGTGTGAACCTTCAACATGTGCTAGAGACTGTGCACTATTGATGGAACATGGATATGAAATTATGGAAATTCAACCAGTTGATATGTTTCCTCAGACATATCACGTTGAGACTGTCTGTTTACTAACACATAACGGATAAAAAGGGGCTAAAAAAGCCTGAAATACTGGGCTTTCTGCCAATCCGACCTTTTTCGCTCCGGGGTGGCAGAGGCCCCTTGTTTATGACCGTGGGAACATATCAAGACGTAGGGTCGAGGCTATAAGATTGCTATTTTGAAAAACGAGTCAACAAGATTACTATTTTCAGGGAAACGAGTCAATAAGATTACTTTTTCGGGTAGGTTGTGGCTATAAGATTACTAACGGAGAGAAAGAAAGAGGCGGCACCGGAGTGATCAGTTCCGCTGCCGCCTTTTTCTGTTTTACTGAGCCTTTTCAGGCTCCGGGGTCTGCGGCTTCTCCGCTTCGCCTGCGGGAGCCAGGGTGATGGAATCCTTTTTCACATCGGCCTTGTAATGATTCTTCGTAATTCGGTCGATTCCGTAAACCAGAACGATTCCTCCGATGGCAGCATAAAGGCCGCCGTTCTCACTGTTCAGCATTTTTTCGAATACCTCCATCTTACTCATTGTCGTTGTCCTCCCTGAATTGTCTTCCGATTGCCTTGGCGCGGTTGAGCAGCTGATAAACTCTGGGCTGCGAAATCCCGAGGTCGTCAGCGATCTTTTTGACAGAGTCGCCGTACAGTTCCTTGGCTTCGAAAGCCATAGCGATCCTCGGGTCTTCCATATCCATCAGGGCACGGATCGCCTGGTATTCCAACTTTGCCATCACCTGGTGCTCTACAGATTCTGCCGGGGTCGGCTCCCATCCAGATTCAAGCAGGCCATCCCATGAAATCACAGGAATCTGCTTCGTTTCCGGGGTACGCCCATACGGGCATTCAGAGCACTTGTTCGTATCACGACACCGGACAAATGCTTTCCTCTTGCCGGGCACCATGCACCTGACGCTGAAGTAACCGCTGGAGTGAAGGGTATTGATGAACTCCCATTGCGATTCCGCAAATGCCCGGTTGGGGGTTTTGAAGAAGTACACCCGCATTCTCTGACTGCCATTGAAGTTCAGAAACCGGCAGTCGTCCCAGCTAATACCGTAGTTGTCAAGGTCCGCTTTGTCTTTGATTTCGATCGGGCAGTCGTACAGGATTTCACCGTTGATACCGATCGATGTTCCATGCTTGAATTCGGCCTCAAGCCCAGCCTTCTTTGTTCTTGCCATTTAGATTTTCCTCCGTTTGGCTTTCCGAAACGGAGAAAATCCTTATGGCCGCCAGTATTGTTCTTCATGGTCACCTCGCCGGATCTCTCCGTTTCACGTAGGTGACCAGCAGCTCGCTTGCTGGCTCCTGGTTAATATTCGTTCGCCTTCACCGCGACTGCGATGCATCCCTCGTGGCCTTTGAGGGAAGCCGCAGATCTGGCAAGCAGTTTAGCGTCATACTCAGGACGTCTGTCGAGGAAAATTCTGCAATCACGCGAAGATTTATGCGAAATCTCCTCAAACATTCACGATCGCAGTTGAAAAATTCATATTTTCGTGATACAATAAATAATGTGCCTTTCTCTCGTGCAGAACGTGAATGTAAGATCTTCCTGATTCGACCTTACGCATTCAACCTATCGTTGGCTCAGTTGCTGTCAACACCCGGGAGAAGCCTCATCTCGTTGTTTGAGTTTTTTGAGTTGTTTTTTTTCGGGGGGGTGGATAATGCCAGAAAAAAAGATTCCTTATCTGTGTGGATGCGTTCTGTATCTGCTGCTCAGAAAAGCCACGTTACCTGACGCAAGCCCGCGGCAGCATAAGGAGGGCGTGAAAGATGAGCATAAGAACCCGATCTTTATGGCGGATCTCGTATACACGTTTACCGGGGTTCAGACCGTCGGCTCTGAAACGGACACATCAAGATACCGGGAAGGAAAAAAAAGAAGGCAGTATCAACGTGCCCTTTAACGACTCAGCGTATATCTCTTCGTTTGACGATACTGTAAAGCACAGATATGGCGAGGCCCTTGACCGAGTTTGCCAGTTTGTTACCTGGCATCTGAATCCAGAAATGCGAGGGTGGTTTGTCAAAGCGTGCCTGGATATCATAGATAATGATGAAGATATAGAGGATGATGAGGTTTTTTATGTCAGAGGCGATGGATCAACCATTTCAAAATCCGGTCTGAGAACCGAAAGCATATTTGAACTGCAACCTTTTCTTTTGGGTATCCTCCATTACGTTCTGGTTTGGCGGGCTAATAAAAACAGTCTGGGGATTCCGACATTGGACGCGAATAGCGACGTGAGTATCCCAATAGAATTCAACTAGGAAATGAGCAAAGGATAAATCACAATAGGAGATATTGGCCGATTTTGTAATTAAGTCAAAAAGATAATTACAGGCTTAAAGGTAGTTATATCAGTGGTTACAGCGATTTTGTAATTGTGTAATTAAGAATTGGCAAACTTTTTAAATTGGGGTTTTGTCGCGACGTGAGTAGGGTGATAGGACCAAAACCACAAGATATTGCAGAAAAAAGTCAAGAAAAAAATTTTCTATGCAAGATGTAGATTTGAATAGTAAGCAACTATTAGGAAATTCCTAATGGTTCAATATTATATGATAAACTACTTATGAATCTGTAAGAATTACTTACAAGTTCGAATAAGAAAGAAGGTGAATTACTTGGATAATATTAATCAATTTGTTTTGTATACAGGTGACGATGGAGATGTAAAACTGCAGATATTTTTAGAAGATGAAACACTATGGTTATCACAAAAACTCATTGGTGATTTGTTCCAGGTAGAATCTAACACGGTCAATTATCATATTAAGGAAATCTATAAAAGTGGTGAGTTGGAAGAGTTAGCAACTACTCGAAAATTTCGAGTAGTTCAAATAGAAGGAACAAGAGATGTTGCAAGAGATGTAATTTTTTATAACTTGGATGTCATT
>CAZTII010000006.1:0-49837 GCA_964613305.1 uncultured Erysipelotrichaceae bacterium | reverse complement strand
ATGGTAAATACATTTTAAATACTTAAATTATTTGGTATAATCAATGAGGTGATAAAATGAAAGATAAAGTATCAATCATCGTACCTATATACAACGTCGAGAAATACTTAGTGCGATGTATAGAGAGTTGTTTAAATCAAACATATCAAGCCGTTGAGATTGTATTAGTTAATGACGGCTCTTTTGATAATTCAGGAAAAATAGCGGAAGAATATGCGCAAAAACATAAAAATATTATTTTAATTCATAAGGAAAATGGTGGATTAAGTGATGCTAGAAATGTTGGTATTTTAAAGAGTAGCGGTGAGTTTATCGCTTGTGTCGATAGCGATGATTTTATAAAAGAAGATATGATTAGTGATATGATGGAACAATTACATAAAACCAATGCTGACATTGTTGTATGTGATATGGAATATTTGTATGATAGCGGTGAAGTTAAACACGCTTCTGGTGGTGACTTTGATACAACTAATGTGAATGATTCACCTGAACTAATTCGTATTAATAATAGTGCATGTAATAAAATTATTAGAAAATCACTGTTTGATGATGTATTGTTTCCAAAAGGAAAAGTATATGAAGATTTAGCTACAATTCCTATTTTACTATATAAAGCAAAAAGAGTTACAAAAGTGAATAAAGCGTATTATGTATACTATCAACGAAGTGGTTCGATAGCGCATAGCGCCAATAAAAAAATATTTGATATTTATGATGCAATAGATACTTGCTTAAATTATATTAAAAATCATGGTGATGAATCACTGTTGATGAATGAAATAATGCATATGTACGTTATTCATGGTTTAGATTGTACAACAATTAGAATCAAGGATTTTAAGGAAAAAGAACTTCGCGAAGAATATTTAATTGAAAATATGAACCGTTTAAATAAAGCGTATCCGACATGGAAAAAAGATAAACTATTCAAAAATATGTCGATAAAGAAAAAAATTATATTTTTATTGTTAGGAAAATTGAAAGTGAAAATGGTATTGAAAATCTATGACAAATAAAACTAAAATATTGTTTGTAAATGATGAGATGACAATGGGTGGAGTGGCACGTGTATTAAATACATTGATGGCAAATTTAGACCCAACTATTTTTGATATTGATTGTTTAGTATTACATAAACACGGTCAATTGTTGGATGAAATTCCTAAACACGTTACTGTACTAGAAGGAACATCCTTTTTTAAAGCAGTAGATCAACCGTTACTAGAAATAATGAAGCGTGGTGATTTACTGATGTTAATGAGTAAATTACGATTGATTTTTTATAAAAAAACCGGATTAATTAAGAAAAAAATGTTAAAAGAACGCTTAAAAATTACAACGAAACAATACGATGTAGAAGTTGCTGCCAAAGAAGGAATTTGTACTATATTTACTGCATTTGGAACGAGTAAACGTAAAATAAATTGGGTTCTTACTGATTATAGTGTGTGTAATTATTCTAAAAATTACATGCCTATTTTAAAACAATCGTTACAACGAATTGATTTAAACATCGCTGATTCAAAAGAAGCGCTTGCTGCATACGAATCAGTGTTTGGTGTATCAGGAGGAAAAGTAATTCATAATTTAATGGATATTACAAAAGTGATTGAAGGGATGAAAGATACAACCAATAGTCTACCAACGTCAAATGAGATTAATATTATCAATGTTGCTCGATTCCATCCCCAAAAAAGTATTGATCGCCTATTATTTGCACATAAAGCAGCTTTAGATGCTGGAATTATTCACAACTTATATTTAGTAGGCGGAGGAGAATCAGAGGAACAACTACGAGAAATAGTTGCAAAACATCAGTTAACACGAGTATACTTTTTAGGATTTATGAAAAATCCATATTATTTAATTCATCAATGTGATTTGTTTGTTTTATCTAGCGCATATGAAGGATTTGCGACAATCGTAAACGAAAGTTTAATTGCTCAAACACCGGTATTAATGACGAAGGTGAGTGGTGCAAGTGAACAAATTTTAAAAGAAGAACACGGTTGGATTGTAGAAAATAGTCAAGAAGCACTAAATGAAGGATTAATTCATGCACTACGAGACATTGAAAAATTACATAAAATGAAAGAAAAGTTAGTGTCCTACCATTATCCAAATGAAGAAAACTTAAAACAATTTCAAATAGAATTCTTAGAGGGAAAGCAATGAAAAATATAGATAGCAAAAAAATTATAACGTGGATAGTTGGTGCGCTTATCATGCTACAACCAATTATTGATATGGACTATTTAATTTATGACTTTTTAAATCAATTTTCCATACCACGATTTTCAACAATTATTCGTTTTATCATTATACCACTTCTAGTATTGTGGACATTTTTCACGGTAGAAAAAAAACAAAAGCATGTCTTTGTTTTAGCAGGTGGATATGGTATTTCTTTATTAGTTTTTTATGTCTTGCATTCTAAACAGGCATTAGCATTATATCCTAGATTAAATTTAACGACAAATTTCGAATTTAACTATTTTCAAGAATTAACGTATTTACTAACTTTAGTATTACCATTTGCGATTGTGTATTGTAGTTATCACGCTGAATTTAAAGAAGACATCATAAAAAAAATAACGATGTTTTCTTCAGCGATTATAGGCATACCTATTGTATTAGGAGATGTGTTTTTATTTGGTAAAAGTACGTATGAAGGATATACTCAAGCACCATTTTATATGTGGTTTTTTGGAATATATGAAACGTACCATCCACGTGTATTAGCAAGTAAATTTTTCTTCAATGAAGGAAATACGATTGGTATTTTAATGTTTATGATTTTGCCATTATTGTATTATTTCTTCAGTATGTCGACGTCAAAGAAAGAAAAAGGTATTCTTGTAACACTGATTGTTGTACAAAGTTTAGCGATGCAAATATTATCGACAAGAGTAGCAACGTATGGAGCAATACTAATTCCTGTAGTATTTCTAGTGTTGTATTTATTTGATCGATTGCTATTAAAAAGAGACGTAGTTAAAGTTGATATGATTATTTTAACGATTGTATGTTTTGCGACATTTGTAACCATATTGCCATATACTCCTGCAGTAGTTAACCAAAAAATTGATGCTAAAAATGATTTAGCATTAATTGATAATGGCGCTGCCGATGAAGGAAAATCCGCTTTAAAAAATGCGAAAGATTTAATTCCAGGAACAAAAGAATTCAATAACTTTTATATTTTTATGTTTGAACAATATGGAATTAGAGCTAAATATGCTTCTTCCATTCCAAAGATTTATTATGATAGTTGGTATCACTATAAGTTTGACCCTAAATTTTGGGTTGATATGATCTTAGATCGTCCAGTAGAAGAACGTGTAGGTGGACGTCGAATTCAAAAGATTTTTATGGATTATAAATATGAAAACTTAACATCAAAAGAAAAATTATTGGGTATGGGATATTCGACCTTTATGAACGGTTCTATCCTTATTGAAAAAGATTACACGCAACAAGTGTATACCTTAGGATACATTGGAACATTATTAACAATTGTTCCTTGGATTATTGTTGTCGGAGTATGTGGATTGTTAGTATTAATTAAATGGAAAAAATTATTAACCTTAGAAATAACGACATATGCACTAGTATTGTTATCGGCAATCGGTAGTGCATATATTAGTGGACATGTGCTAGATCAGTTTTTAACAACGACGTTTATGGCATTTATATTGGCAATTTTAATGAAGAGGATAGGTGAGGCGTATGGGAAGTAGACTATATTCACCAACAGAAACGTATTACCATTATGTTAAAATGTTTAAAAGCATGAAGTATTTAAAAGAACCACTTGATAAGGTGTTTAGAGAGCGAATCATGCTTGCGGTAACTGAAGTGAATGGTTGTGACATTTGTAGCTATGCTCATACGAAAATGGCCTTAGAAGCAGGAATGAGTAGTGAGGAAATCAATGAAATGTTATCAGGAGGTAGTGATAGTATTCCTGATGATGAATCAATCGCTATTATGTTTGCTCAACACGTTGCTGAAAGTAGAGGGAATCCATCGTTAGAATCATTTCATCGCGTTTGTGATTATTACGGCAAAGAAAAAGCGAAAGCTATTCTTGGCTATTGTAGAATCATGATGGTTGCGAACACATTAGGTATCGCTTTTGGTAATTTACAACAACGATTCAGTGGCAAAAACAATCCACAATCAAGTTTATGGTATGAATTACAAATACTTTTACCTGTACCATTTTTATTGGTTGGTGCTCTTATTTCAAGTATGATATATAAAGATGACATGGAGGTACAATGAAGTTAATTGTAGGACTAGGTAATCCAGGAAAAGAATATGAAAGAACCCGACATAATGTTGGGTTTTTAGTGTTGGATGAAATTGCGAATACATTAAATGTTTCCATTAAACAAGAAAAATTTAAGGCCAACATTGAACTTGTACGAATTGGTAGTGAACAAGTGTTGTTGATGAAACCATTAACATACATGAATTGTTCTGGAGAAGCAGTCATTCAAGCAATGAACTTTTATAAAATTAAAAATGACGATGTTTTAGTCATTCATGACGATTTAGATTTACCAGTGGGAAAAGTTAGAATTCGATATCAAGGTAGTTCTGGTGGACAAAAAGGAATATCGAATATTATGCAACATTTAAAAACACAACAACTATCAAGAATTAGAATTGGTATTGATAAAAATCCACTAATTCCCATTGTTGATTATGTTTTAGGTAAATTTACAAAAGAAGAAGAACCATTGATTGTAAATAGTGTTTCTCAGAGTGCTAAAGCAGCTATTTATTGGGTAGAACATCCCATTGAAAAAGTAATGAATGAGTTTAATAAGTTATGAGTAATCAATGGTTATTTGACGCAATAAAAGACAATCCAGCGATTGAGGCTTTTAATAAAGGAAAGTCTGTTTTGCCTATTACGTCACTTAATGAAGAAGCACTTATTGCTGCCACTAGCTTTCAACAAAATAAAAGACCAATTGTCATCGTGAAGTCAAATGCCTATACTGCGCGACGTCTTTACAATCGAATCGCAACACTTGTTAGTCATGATGAATGCATGCTTTATGAAGTAGAAGATTCAATTCGCGTACAAGCAATCGCAAGTAGTCCAGAAATGGTCGCATCAAAAGTAGCTGCCTATTATCGCTTATTAAACAATCCGAATCAACTTGTCATTACTCATGGCACAGCGATACTACGACAGTTACCACAGCCAAGTACGTTTAGAAAAGCGTGTATTTCTATTTCTATTAATCAAGAAATCACCATGGATGAATGTAAAAAGTTACTCATTAATAGTGGTTATGAAATGGTATCACATGTTGATATCCCTTTAACGTTTGCGATTCGAGGCGGTATTATTGATGTTTTTTCAATGAATTATGATAATCCAATAAGAATAGAATTTTTCGATGTTACAGTAGAAAGTATTCGTTTTTTTGATAGTGCTACACAAAAGACAATTGAACAATGTCAAGAAGTAACCATTATTCCAGCCAATGATATTTTATTTACTGATGATGAAATAACGACAATAAAACAACGGTTACAACAAGCACTTAAAGAAGAAAGCGATGATCGTTTAATCTGTAATGTTGAACAAGATATTCAATTTATTGAAAAAAGAATTATAGAAAATCGCCATTATCCGTATTATGCTTGGCTAGATAGCACAAGTAATCTTTTAGAATACATTCCAAGTTGTCAAGTTATCTTATCGCCAAAACAAGATGTGAATGAATCCATTAAATTATCATTCAATGAAAATGTGACTACACTTCAAGAAATGGTTCAAGATGGTTTATTGTTGCCTAAATTTGCGATAAATCATCAATTGGATGATGTATTGCATCATCAAAAAGTATGTGAAACAGAAACGTATGTTGAAAGTAGTTTTTCTGAAGTAAATATCACCAAACTACCACTTGATTTACGTTTAACAGCCTTATTAAAAGAATATACCGATAAAAAAATAGTGTTAAGCATTAATGATATTGAATTTAAAAAAATTTCGCCATTATTAGATTCTATGAAAGTACCATACCAATACTTAAACAACACAATCAATGAAGGAATTAATATTACCTTTTCATCGTTATATGAAGGATTTTATTGTAAAAGAGAAAATATTGTCGTTCTTACAGCGTATGAGTTATTGGACAATAAACCACGTGCAGACCACTCTATTAAGCAATTTAAAAATGCGGAAGTATTAAAAACATATTTAGAGTTAAAAGTTGGTGATTACGTTGTTCATCATGCTCATGGCGTAGGTCAATACATGGGGATAGAGAACCGTGAAGTAATGGGCTACCATAAGGATTACTTAAAAGTAATTTATCGTGGCAATGCTTTTTTACTAATTCCATTGGAACAATTTCATCTTGTTAGAAAATTTGTCTCATCGGATGGTGTTGTCCCTAAATTAAACAAATTAGGAAGCAATGAATGGGAAAAAACGAAGAAAAAAATTAAAGACAATGTGAATGATTTAGCAGAGCGATTAGTTGCTTTGTATAAAAATAGAACGAACCATATTGGTTATCAATATGGTGAAGACACTGAACTACAAAAAGCATTTGAAGATGAGTTTAATTATGAATGTACTGAAGATCAAAAGAAAGCAATCCAAGAAGTAAAACAGGATTTAATGTCTGATAAACCGATGGAACGATTGTTGTGTGGTGATGTTGGTTTTGGAAAGACTGAAGTTGCGATTCGTGCTGCCTTTAAAGTAGTAGAAGCAAATAAACAAGTAGCCTTTTTATGTCCAACGACAATATTATCGTCACAACATATGAAGACATTTACAAATCGTTTTAAAAACTATCCAGTTAGAATTGCTTTAATTAATCGATTTACTACAACAACAGTTCAACATGAGATTATTAAAGACATTAAAAATGGAAAGATTGATATTTTAATAGGTACTCATCGATTATTGAGTAAAGATATTTCATTTAAAGATTTAGGATTATTAGTAATTGATGAGGAACAACGTTTTGGTGTAGAACATAAAGAGCGAATCAAAGAAATGACACAAGGAGTGGATGTTTTAAGCTTATCCGCTACACCAATTCCAAGAACATTACAAATGTCTTTAATTGGTGTTCGTCAATTATCACAACTAGAAACACCACCACAAAATAGATATCCTGTCGCAACGTACATCGTTGAAAAAAACATCAATTTAATAAAAGAAGTGATTCAACGCGAATTAGCACGAAATGGACAAGTATTTTATCTAACGAACAACATAGAAGAAATAACAGTAAAGGCTCGATTAATTCAAAAATTAATTCCTGAAAGTAGAGTTGGAATTGCCCATGGAAAAATGGGTAAAAATGATATAGAAGATATTATGATTTCCTTTAATGAAGGTGAAATTGATGTATTATTGTGTACTACCATCATTGAAACAGGACTAGATATTCCTAATGCCAACACGATTATTGTAGAAAATGCTGATCGTTTTGGGTTAGCACAATTGTATCAAATTAAAGGAAGAGTAGGACGAAGCAATCGTTTGGCGTATGCTTATTTAATGGTAGAATCCAATCGTCAATTAAGCGAAATCGCAAGTAAACGACTACAAGCGATGAAAGAATTTACGAAGCTAGGAAGTGGTTATAAAATAGCAATGCGTGACTTAACAATACGTGGAGCAGGAGATATGTTAGGACCTAGTCAATCAGGATTTATCGATACTGTAGGCTTAGATATGTATTTAGAAATGTTAAGTGAAGCGATAGATGAACAACAAGGAATCATTAAAGAAGAAAAGATTGAAACGATTAAACCGCAAGTAGCTATTGATAGTTATATTCCAGAAAACTTTTCAGCGGATGATTTCGATAAAATTACCTTATATCAAAAACTTCATGAATTAAATACATTAGAAGAAATTGAACAATTTGAACAAAGTGTTATTGATGAATATGGAAAACTACCAAAAGCAGTCATTGCCTTATTTGACAAAAAACGATTAGAATACTATATTAATCATAGTGATGTAGAAAAATACAGTGATTATGTGAATCGTTATGAAATCATTTTCTCGCTCGAATACAGCAATCATTGTAAAGGAATTGAACTTTTTGAAGGATGTACAAAAATTAGCCCAACAATAGAGTTAAAATACGTTAAAAATAGAATTATTATTGTCATTAACAAATCAAAAGAAGCACTTGGTTATTTATTACGAGTATTTCAATTAAGCAAAGAGGTGAGACGATGAGAATCGATAAGTTTTTAAAAGTATCACGAATTTTAAAACGAAGAGTAGTATCCAAAGAATTGGCATTGCACAATCGTTTAGAAATTAATGGAAAAATAGCAAAAGCATCTTCTACAGTAAAAGTAGGAGATATTATTACTGTGTTATATGGAAATCACGAGTTAAAAGTGAAAGTCAACGAATTATTAACCACTACTAAAAAACAAGATGCAGCACTCATGTACGAAGTAGTAGAAGAAAGATGGCTAGAAAAGAAAATAGTCGAAGACAACAACACTTGATGAATTGAATAAATCATTGTATACTAAACAAGCAGAAAGGATGATAAGGATGAAGAAAAAGAAAAAAAGACAACTTACTCCAATTGGTCGCGTACTATGTTATTTTGTAATCATCGTATCAGCATTTCTACTATATAGTTCAGGAAAAGAATTACTTACAACCTTCCAATTAAAACAAAAAATAAAAGATGCGGAAGAAAAATATAAAGTAATAAGTGAAGAAAATAAAAAATTACGCAGTCAACACGACAAACTAGCCGATCCAGACTATGTACAAAATTATGCACGATCTAATTATATGTTAAGCAAAGATGGAGAAACTATTCTATGCTTACCGTCGAAAGAAAAATAAAATCACTGCAAAGTGATTTTTTTAGTAGCTCAATTAACTAATCGTGTGAAATAAAGAATGGAATAATGGAATTGCTAAACCCCAATACAAACAACAAGCGAAGTTTTTTACCATCAAAGTGTGTTGAAACGAAGGTTATCCTTGGTTTTTTAATGGTTTTGTATTAGGTAAGGATTTTAAGGGTATTGGTTAAAATTAAATTATTATTTGATATAGATAAGGCGTCTCTAAATCAAGGTTAATTTTAAGCTTCATCTTTACATCATTATACCACGATTAGTTAATTCAACTACTGTTAGCTCGAACTAACTGAAGATAGTATACCAGGTAGTTAAGACTAATGCAATAGATAAATTAAAAATTTTTAAATAATTTATCATTATTAAAAACAAAGAAAAAGAAGTACATTTGAAGTACTTCTTAGAATGAAATTATGGTTGTTTTGTCCATATTTTAGTTGCTGAATGATAAATATAAGTACCAGGACCATTGGAAGTATAGGCAGTTCCGAAATTTCCTATCTTAATACCATCATTATTTGTTCCTAGGATTACATCACTTCCAATGACAATTTTATTAATTTTGCTATTTTCGTGAATAGCTCCTGCAGAAAGATTAGAATTATTACCAATAGTCAGAGTTTCAATTTTACTAGTATGGTAAAAAGAATTTTCTGAGAATTTAGTATTTTCCCCGAAACTTAAATTATTAATAACTTTATTATTGGTTTGTTCACTAAATGCATAAGAATTAACAGTACTGCCACTACCAACAACCATATCTTTAATTGTAGCTCCCAAGAAAGAGCTATGATTCAACACTGCATTATTACCAACAGTTACTTTATCTGAAACTAAATTTGAAAAAGAATTATTACCAAGATCAGTATAGTCAGGTAAAGAAACATTAGTAATGGTACTATTTTCAAATGAACGTTTTCCGATAGTAAGCTTATTACTGTTAGTAAAATTTGTGCTATTTTCAATGATTAAGTTATCTAATGTTGTAATGTCTTCAGTTTTATCTTTACTAATAGCTATTTCATTAATAACCTTCAAGGCATCTTCGCTCTTTAAGTCATCAAAATTAATAATGAGATCTTTTCCGTTTAAGGTATGAAACCCTATAATTTTCCTGTTTGCATCTTCTTTAACTGAACTGAACGTAATATTTTTTAAAGTAATTCCTGGGGGTATGCATACCCATTGATTAATTGAAGTCAAAAATCTAAAAACCTTTTTGCTTTGAGCTGGTTTCGGCAGTACTGCTTCAGCGTTATTTTTAATGATTTGGTAACGTGTATTGTCGTTTGTCGCATTTTTAAATAATTCTGGAATTTCTTTATCTGCCTCTGTTGCGGCAATGGTTGTCATCATATTAAGCTGTTTAACATTATTTTCATCAACTGCTTGTTGAGCCTTAGCGACATAGCCTATAACAGATGGAACTAATATTAATGCTAGAACAGCCAAAATAGATATTACAACAATTAATTCAACCAGTGTAAATCCTTTTTTAGTTTTCATAAAGCCTCCTACTTGGTAATCATAGTATATAATAAAAGGTATGTTATTACAATTATGCTAGATTAAACTTTTCAAAAAAATCATAAAAAAAGGAATTGATTTACAATCCCTTTACTATGCATATTCCTTGAATGTAGCGATATGCAAGAAGCCTGCGTACCTAAGAACCCCCTAGCTTTAGCTATGGGGAGATTCAGTATTGTAGAATGCTTGATAAATTAGTGTTTTTAAGACTATTGTTTAACCCATTTTTTTCCTTCAGCATCATAAGTATAGGTACCTGCTCCACCGGTACTCTTATTTGTATAAGCTTTATATAAACTTTGGCTAGCTGCTCCTTTGTCTTGTACAGAATAGAAAGAATTTTCAGCAATTGTTACGTTTTCTCCTAATATTATTTTTTTAACATTAGTATTCTTTATAGACGGAGATTGCAATGTTGAGTTACTGCCGATTTCGATGCTTTCAAGAGATGTAGTATTATTAAGATTAACCGCATCCTGGTGAAATGTCGTATTTTCACCAAATCGAATTGTTCTTATAGAACCATTTTCGGTATGTATAGCAGTACCCTTTATAGTACTACCTGCTCCTACAGTAAGTGTATCTATTTTCTTTGCCTCACGAAATGATCCACTATTTAAAGTTGCAAACTTTCCAATAGATACATTATCTGAAGTAAGTCCTTGGAAAGCATACACATCAAATTTAATATTATCCGGTAATGAAATAGTTTTTATCGTTGAATTTATAAAAGAATAATCTGATATTTGGAATTGCTTATCTTCTGCTAGTTTACTTGTGCTCGTAAAATGTCCAGGTAATTGTTCAATGATAAGGGAGTCAAGAGTATTCAAATTTTTTCTATAATCACTAGGAATTGAAATTGATTTTAAATTCGGGTAAGTAGTTAAATCAAAAGAAGATAAGTCTAGAATTAAATCTTTAGATCCAAACGGGAGTGATAGGTTACTAAGGAAAGCATTTTTTATTGCATAATTATCACGTAGATTTTTATCGTCTAAGTTTAGCGAACTTGATGTACATACCCATTGGTTAATATTAGTTAGAAAACGAAATGATTTTTTACTTTGTGCTGGTTTTGGCAGTACTGCTTCATCATTATTTTTAATGATTTGGTAACGTTTATTATCGTTTGTTGCATCTTTAAATAATTGTGGAATTTCTTTGCCCGCCTCTGTTGCGGCAATGGTTGTCATCATATTTAATTGTTTCACATTATTATCATCAACTGCTTGTTGAGCTTTAGCGACATATCCTATGACAGACGGAACTAATATTAATGCTAGAACAGCTAAAATAGATATTACAACAATTAATTCAACAAGTGTAAATCCATTTTTAGTTTTCATAAAGCCTCCTACTTGGTAATCATAGTATATAATAAAAGGCTTGTTATAACAATCCATATGATTGAGTTTTCAAATAAAAAACATATAATTTATTGTTTTAAACATAAAAAACGAAGAATTTCTTCGTTTATGAAAATTAGTTAATTTTATGATTGTTTCGTTGTTTAAACCAGTGATAACCTTCTAAAGAACATAAAATCATTAAGGAAATTAATGAAATAATAACTCCGATTTTAAAACCACTAGGTACGAAATAACAGTCAATTTGGTTATATCCTGGTTCTACAGGAAAGCTCATAAAGCCACCATTTGTATTTGTTACAGGTACTTTTTTATTGTTTACTAATATTTTCCAACCATCTTCATATGGTAGTGTCATCATTGCGATTCCGTTTGCTTTTGTTGTGATTGTTCCGTGAAGTTCATTGTTGTAATAACTGATATTTTCCATTACGGAATCATTATCATTAGCACTATTTTTTAAAGTTTGTTCGTCTTTATCAAGGCATACGATGTTGTTTTTAAGGTCGTCTAATGTTGTCAGATTATCATATGTTATGACTGTTGACTGAGTTCTGCATAGAGGACGATGGTTTTCGTTTTCATATACTTGAAGACCATAATGGTAATTATCATCGAGTAATTTCCATCCTTCTTGTGATGGTAGTTGTTCTTTGTTTTGAACAATGGCATATTTTGTGGCGAGAAAATCGATAATCTTTCTATCTTTGATATTGAAAATCATAAAAGAATCAAAGTCTCTGATTTGTGGTGCAATTTCTGCGAGTTTATTGATGGATGGCGAATAGGTTGAGTGATATGTCATCAGACCTTTTAATTCATAAGCTAAATTCATATTATGGCTATATTGCCAGTATAATTCATCATGAGGTACGAAGACACGATAATAACTGGATGTATTTTTTTCATCGAGAGAATTTAAATAATTATTTAATTCTTTTGGATTATCTTGTAATACATGGGTTGCATTGTGGAAGAAGTTATAAGTATGATTTCTATTTGTATTTAATACTCGAAGGTACAGTGAATTACCAAAAAAGGATAATTCTATGACAACAATGAGTAACAACACTTGTTCTTTTTTTACTTTGAATAAAACAATAGCGTAAACTATTAAGAATAGTGCACTGAATATAAAAGTTGACCATTGAGGTATAAATTCTGATAGTTTGTTGTTAGTGATGATGGTTGTTAGTGGGATGATGAATATTGTTATGATTAGTGATATGGTAAATGGAAGTTTAAAGTCTGTTGTTTGATTATTGTCTAAGACATCCATTGAAAGGATAATGTTCATAAAAGTAAATAAGAAAAACCAGCGAAAGGATGGATCACTAAATCCATGCATCATAGAATTGCCAAATGGACAAATGGCGATGAGTGATAGTACTAAGAATAACGTTCTATTGGCTTTTCTAAGGTGGTTATCATTTGAAAATAAGGATGTGATTGTTGTTAGAGCTAATAGACTTGTTGCCCATAAACATATTTCTCTAATATAATGAAACTTTGCTTCAAAAATATTGTTGGCATAGATATACATATAATTAGGTGAAAACATTGTTGCGATTAAGTGAAGATATACTTTGATATTACGAAAGAATAGTGTGTTTTTTACTTTTCCTAAGCGTATATTTTTAGAAACATCGAGAATGGCTGGTAAAAAGTGAAACATCGATATGCCAACGGCGATACTATAATATCCTACAATTGGAAGTGTATCCTTAATTAAGTCTTTAAAAGTATGATGAATGACATAATAACGATACAAATAATAAATTACAGTAAAAAATGATAGAGTATAGAAGAAATACCAATTATTTATTGCGAGTAATACGGACATAAAGAGAAACAATCGATATTTTTTATGTTGAAGATAGTGTTCTAACCCTAAAAAGTATAAAGGAATAAGACAATAGAACGATAGAAAAAATACTTGTCCGCTATAGAAGATTGCCCATGAACTAAAGGCAAATGCTAGTGATGTGATAATTTTAGTATAAGGTTTCTTGTTTAGAAAGGTTCCTAATTCGTACATTGAAAAGGTAGCAACATAGAATTTAATGATTTCTAGGATTAAAAAGCGGTCAAATACATTAATTTTTCTAAACAGTAGACCAAGCCAATTGAATATATCACCACTACCGTAAAAGGCGGAAGAAGCGTAATAATTATTCCCTAGAAAAAAGTTCCAAGAATAAAACGGTAAAACACCATGTTTGATAAAATTTTTGGCAAGTCGACTAAATTCCATGTAATAAAACACTTGTTCTGGCTTTAAATCAGTACCATAGACTAAGGGCAAATGTGATAGTATATTGGGTAAAAAATATGCACAACAAATAATTGTTGTGGCGATAAATAGTATAAGTTTATTCTTAACTTCTTTTTTCATGGAGCCTCCGTAGAATGAATAATTACTATCTTATTATACGCTAATATCGTAAAAAATTACTTACATTTTCGTTGTATTTACCAGGAAGAATTGTATAGATTTTTATGAAATGATATAATATCGAAGTAGAGAAGGTAGCGTATGAAAAAAATATCGATTGTAATTCCTTGTTATTATAACGAGTTAAATATCAAAGAAACATATCAAGAGATTGTGAACGTTGTGTTTGAACAATGCCCTACAATTAATTTTGAACTAATCTTTGTTGATGATGGTTCAAAAGATAATACATTGCTCGAATGCAAGAAGGTTCAAAATAGTGATAGCCGTGTTCGTATTGTAAAATTAACGCGTAATTTTGGCGAGTTTAGAGCGATTGTAGCAGGAATGAGTGTTGCAAGTGGTGATGCGGTAGTGGTTATTAGTGCTGATTTACAAGACCCACCAAGCTTAATTCCACAGATGATTGAATCGTGGTTATCTGGCAATAAAGTAACGCTAGGAGTACGTTCTAAACGCGAGGAACCGTGGATAAAGAATTTTTTTGCCAATACGTATTATCATTTTGTAAGAAAGTTAGTGGAAGAAAATTATCCGAAACAAGGCTTTGATTTTTTTCTAATTGATAAAGAAGTAAAAGATAAGTTAGTGTTGATGCAAGAAAAGAATTCTAGTATTTATGTTCAATTGATTTGGTTAGGATATAACCCTAAAACAATTTCCTACGTTCGAATGAACCGTGAAAAAGGTGTATCGATGTGGTCATATCGTAAACGAATTAATTTATTTATTGATACCTTCATTGTATTTTCTCATAAACCGATTCGATTCATTAGTTTCTTTGGCGTATTTATTAGTTTCTTTGGTTTTATTTTAGCGCTATATTTTATTTTTGATAAACTTGTAAATAAAGTCGTTATTGAAGGTTGGACTTCGGTAATGGTTGCTATATTAGTGTTAATGGGAATGCAGATGATTATGACGGGGTTATTAGGTGAGTACATGTGGCGTAATTTAGATGAATCTAGAAAAAGGCCTTTATATATTATCGATGAGATTTTTGAGGGAGATTATTAATGAAAAATGCGTATATTGTATCGTTTAAACATGTTGATGGAAAAGAAGATGGATTATTAACGGCGATCGAACAAAATACTGGATTACCATTTCCTATTCATCGTGTTTACACTATCGTTAATACAGTAGATGGGAATATCCGTGGATTTCATGCGCATAAGGAATTATGGCAAGCGATTTTCGCTATTCAAGGAGAAGTAATCATTAATTGTGAAGATGAAGTTGGTGAGAAAGAAACATTTATCTTAAATAAACCGTGGGAAGGTCTATTGTGTGGTCCTAAAGTATGGCATACTCTTGAATATCAAGATAATGCCGTATTAATGGTTTTAGCAAGCATGCCATTTATGGAAGAAGACTATATTCGCAATTATGATGAGTTTAAAGAGGAGTATTGTCATGAAAGTAGCAAATAATCGTTTAGATCTACAATTTGCACATCATAAAGAAGAATACTTAGCGAAAGTAGAAGAGATATTATCAAAAGGTTGGTATGTTTTAGGACCAGAAGTTGAAAGTTTTGAGCGTGAGTTTGCCGCCTACAACAACATAAACTATTGTGTTGGTTTAGCAAGTGGATTAGATGCTTTAATTATGGCATTTGATATTTTAGGGTTAAAAGAAGGTGATGGTGTCCTTTGTCCAGCAAATACGTACATTGCAAGTGTGATGGGATTTACTAAAGTTGGTTGTATCCCACAATTTGTTGAACCAGATGAATTTTATAATATCGATGTAGATAAAATTGAAAAAGCAATCACCCCAACAACGAAAGCCATTTGTGTCGTTCATTTATACGGTCAAATCGCTAACATGGAAAAAATTATAATGATTGCGAAAAAACATCATTTGTTTGTTGTAGAAGATTGTGCACAATCTCATGGTGCAATGTTGAATGGAAAGAAATGTGGTACGTTTGGTGATATTGGTTGTTTTAGTTTCTATCCAACAAAAAATTTAGGGTGCTTTGGTGATGGTGGAGCTATTATTACTTCCAACAAAGAAATTGCGGATGAATTTAAAATGATGCGTAATTATGGTTCAAAGAAAACGTATTATTTTGATAAAGTTGGTTATAATTCACGCTTAGATGAACTTCAAGCAGGACTTCTTAGAGTAAAACTACAATACTTGGATGAATCTACGGAAGAAAGACGAAGTATCGCATTACGATATAGTCATGAAATATCAAACAATAAAATTAAATTACCGAAAATATCATTTGATATAAGTGGACATGTATTTCATTTGTTTGTTATTGAAGTAGAAAATCGTGATGAATTTATGAACTATATGGAAGAAAAAGGAATTGGTTTAAAGATACATTATCCTCAACCTCCTCATTTATCAGATGCATATAGTTATTTAGGATATCAAGAAGGATCATTTCCAATAACTGAAAAAATAGGCAATACTATTGTTTCTTTACCACTGTATGAAGGAATGAGTGGACAAGAAGTACAGTATGTGATTGATTGTTGTAATACCTATTAAAAATGACGAATTTTCGTCATTTTTTTAAACTATTCTTTTGAAATAAAACTTTCTATATCTTCTTTAGAAAGAGATAATTTTTTCATCAGTTTTTCATGATTTGCGAGAGCTTTTTTACCACGTTCAATCATACTGTCGTTACAATCTAAATCACTGTCTTCATATCCAGGTCGTATCTCTAAGTTTAAATCAACATAACATAAAGAATCAGTGGCGGTATCGAGTATTTTAATGTGGGCATCTTCATTTTGAATATACACTAAGGAAATAAAATCTTCTTCATTGTATTCAGTAATGATAGAGTCTTGCCAAATAAATTCGATGTATTCATCAGTTTTTTCATTGTATTTTAAAATCTTTTGAGCTACTTTTTTATCTTTTTCAATTTTTGCCATCATTTCTTTACTAAATACATCGTCTTTATCCATTTGTACCATTTCAATGCCTTCTTCAAAGAAGACTTCGATAGGAACAGGGAAATAGGATTCATCATCGTCATCGAATATATACATTTCTTCTGACATTAGCGAATCATCTGTTTTTTTATAAACGGATTCATTATTTAATTCACGGTTTTTAAGTAAACTTTCCGTAGATAGGGTATCTGTTACTTTTAGTTTTAAGGTATCTCCTTTAAAAGAATACGATAGTTTTACATATTCGTCACTATCAACTGAAATTGTACTTTGAGTACCAAACATCACAATGCTTGATCCTTCAATTTTATAATATCCAGTTTTAAAGTTTTGTAAGTAGTATAAGTATTCGTAATCGTCTTCATCAATTAGTTTTAATACATCCGCATCTTTAATTTTATCCACCGGCTTATTATTGGCAACTGCTTCGTCAGCTGCTTCAACGAAGAGATCGGATAAATCACTTTCAAAATCTTTGTCTAATTTATATAGCAACACTGATTCTGCATATGTGTCTTCAGTAAAACATAATAAATTAACTAATTTTGATTTTTTTCCATTATATGTAGTTCCATCTTTTGTTTCAATTAGCCAACAGCCTTGTAGTGAGGTTTCATTTTTCTTTGTATTGTCGGTAGTATTGCTTGACGTATCTTTGTTGCCACAACTGGTCATAAGAAGGCAACTAAGAAAAATAAGTAGTATCTTTTTCATTTCTTTCACCCTTTTCTACATCAATGTGATGTTTATATACTAATTATATCGATAATAAATATTGAATACTATCTACTTTAGGGTGAAAAAAAAGAACTTACGTTCTTTTTAAAGGCCATTTGGCATATCTTTTTTAAATTGTTCAACGAGTTTTTCTTGCCAATCACCAATTGGTTGTAAGCGTCCTAGGAAGAAACGTAATGTTTCAGGTTCTTCAGTAAATTGTAAACCACCAATTAAGTGACGATTTTTATATAACCAACCAAGTCTATCCGCAACAAATTTCATGTGTGATAGAGTAAATACACGTTTTGGAACTGCTAAACGAACTAATTCCATGTTGGCGAACTGTTCAGTACCATCTGGATTTCTTTGTTCAGCAATTGTTCCACGCTCCATACCACGAATACCACTAATTAAGTAAATCGCTGCGGTTAAAGCTCCGGCAGGGTATTGGCTTTGTGGTAAATGATCAACAAATTTTGAAGCATTTAAGTGACAACCTAAACCACCTGTAGGTGTTACAATTGGAACATTATTTGCTGTCAGTAGATTTCCTAATTCTTCTACGAAGATTGGTGTTTGATTTACTAAATAGAAATCCAATGTTTCTCGTAATCCTACTGCGACAGCTTCCATTTCACGAGAACTCATTCCACCATATGTTAAAAAGCCTTCAAACAATGTTACAAATGGTTTGATTTTATCAAGTAATTCTTTATCGTTTGTTACAATTCCACCACCTTTTGCACATCCTAATTTACGTGCAGAAAAGTAAATGATGTCCATGTAGCTTGCCATTTCTTTAACGATGTCTTTTAATTCCATGTCAGCACATGCCGCTTCTCTTGTTTTAATAAAGTATAAGTTATCGGCTAATAAACTAGCATCTAACATCAGTTTAATGTTGTTCTTTTTACAAATTTTAGAAACTTCACGCATGTTTTCTAGAGAAACAGGTTGCCCACCAATTAAATTAGTTCCTGCTTCAATACGTACAAAACAAACATTTTCAGCTCCTGCTTTTTCGATTTCTTGTTCTAAACGAACTAAATCAAAGTTTCCTTTAAATGGCAAGTTGCTTTCAGGTTGTAAACCAGCTTCACTAATTACTTCAACAACTGTACCACCATTACGTGTAATATGAGCTTTAGTCGTTGTAAAGTGGTAGTTCATAATTGCGACTTGACCAGGTTTTACAAGTGTTAACGATAATAAATTTTCACAAGCTCTTCCTTGATGAGCTGGAATGAAATATTCTTTGCCAAACATTTCTTTTAATGATGCTTCTAGGCGGTAGAATGTTTCACCTCCAGCATAGCTATCATCGACAATATTCATGGCCGCAAGTTGATGATCACTCATCGCATTTGTACCACTATCCGTTAACATATCCAAGAAAACATCACGATTTCTTAAAAGAAACGTATTGTTTCCAGCTTCTTGAATTGCTTTTAAACGTTCATCAATTGGTAATAAATTAATACGTTGAACAACACGTGCTTTATGCATTTCGATTGGTGTTGATTCTTGACTGAAAAAAGTAATTGCTGATGTTGTCATAAATTTTCCTCCTTTGACAAATGATGGGAGGGCATAAAAAAACGTCCCTATGAAGGGACGAAAATATTCCGCGGTACCACCCTAATTGTGTCTATTGACACCTCTCTTTTTAGATCCATCAATCCTAGTCTTGTAACGGAGACACCGAATACATCTACTAATAAATATGTTCAATGTATTAGCTCAAGAGTGTATATTCATGATACGTTGCTTTCTGCTTGCACCAACCGCAGAATCTCTTACACAAATGTGGTTGCAACTATACGATGTTTTCTCTCTTTCAACGCTTATGCAGATGAATAATAACATATCGTTTTATTTAAATCAAGTTTAATTTTAAAGAGTACAATGGTTAACTAATTATTCTTTCAATAAGAGGAATTAGTTAAACAGCAATCTTTTGTTCTTTTAAAACTTCTTGAATACTAGCGATAGCGATATCTTCGTCACTACCTTCACAGGTGATATCTATTGTTGACTTAGGGGGAATAGCTAAAGACATAACACCCATAATCGATTTCATATTCACCCTTTTTCCTTGGTGTGTTAGTGATATTTTTGATACAAATTTATTGGCGATGTTGCATGAAATGGTAACAGGTCTAGCGTCGATTCCGGCAGGTTCAATGACAGTTAGTGTTAGTTGTTTCATAGATTAATCCTCCACTTTTAAAAAGTAATGCGCTTACATTTTATATCATTACTATTAAAACGTCAATAAATATAAGAAATATATCATGAAAATAATTTTCAGTTTTTATTCAATAAAAGTATGTGTTTGAAGATTGTTTGTTTTGGCATAATACATTGCACTATCGGATAGTTTAATTAAGTGGTTGTAGTCTTGAGCCATTGTAGGATAATGAGCTATACCAACACTTGGGGTTATTTCAATACTAATGCCGTTAATGATGGCTGGATTTTTTAGTTTTTCAAACAATTGTTCGCATTGTCTTGTTATGATATCCCAATCTGTAATGTTTGGTATAAAGACGACAAATTCATCTCCACCAATACGACCTAGTATTTCATTGTTTTGAAATACTTCCGTTAATGTTTTTGCAAATATCTTCAACACTTCATCACCAATGGTATGACCATAGCTGTCATTAACGAGTTTAAACTTATTTAAATCCATGTACAGCATGGCATGATTTTTATCATCACATTGTTCTAATAGCGCTATTACTTTTTTTCTAAAGCTCATGCGGTTATCTAGCGCAGTAAGAGAGTCAATCCGCGCTGCTTCTTCAATAATTTTTGTCATTTCAATACGTTTACTAATTTCTTTTTTAAGGTCGATATTTGTTGATACTAAACTAGCTGTTGCTTCTTGGATTTTAGCTTCTAGGCTTTTATTTAATTGTTCTAATTGAATATTCGTATTTTTAAGTTCAGTGATATCTTGAAGTAAATAAAATCTACCAACTATAGTATTTTGATCATCTTTTAATAAAGTGTAGTTTAATTGAATGTATTGATTGTCTAATTTCATTTCAAAACTATGTTCTGAATCTAGGTTTTGACCATCACAAATAGGTATAATTTCTTTAATGTGCTTACCAATTACATCGGTATGGTTCGTCATTTCTAAAAATGCGTTGTTGGCATAGGTAATATAATTACGATTGTTTGTTAAGAGTAATCCTTCAGAAAACTTATCGATGACATCAAACATAAATGAAGCCGAAACAATGCCACTTAAGTTATTTTCCATTAACATCGAAAAAAATGTGTAAACAGGAATAATGGCGATGATAACACCTAATTTAGGAACAATCGCTTGAATGGTTATATTGGGTGTTGAAATACCAATTGCGACTAAGGAAGCTAACATAATAACGAAAGAAACAACTAAGATTTTAATGTTTTTTAGGGATAACATATGGTTAATTTTTGTTTTGTTTTTTAAGACGATTAAAGACCATACGACAATGTGAAAACCAACCGTTGTGATAACAACATAGAAGGCAGCACCTGGTTTAAAGAAGGTAGCATTTGGAAACCAACCTAAAGCTCCATGATCGATTTCTGAAGGGAGAAGGGTTTGTTGAATATTGATATGCAAGATGATAATGGGAATCATATAGTTTAAGACAATAAATAATTTTCTTTTGATGGATGAAAAATTAATATAAATATCGGATAAAATAAAAATGGAATGGGTTAAAAAAGCAAAGGAGGATATCCACATGGTGGCGATGCACTTTACGAAAAAAACACCATCGTTTGCATCGCTTGCCATCGTCATTCCGCCATCAGCAAGTGACCATAGTCCTAAATAAGTGAAAAAGCCAGCGTAAACATAGACGTATTTGCTACGCGTATTCACCATAATGACTGAAGCCATAAAAATATAAATTATTCCTAGTGCGACCATTAACATCACCGCAAGTTTAGTTTGTAGTATCATAATTATCCTCTTTTATTAAATGATATCAGAAATCACTCTGTTGTTCTATACAAACTTCTTTAATAATGATTTGATAATTGTTGTATAATAGTACATAGAGTTGGAGGGTTTTATGAGTAAACAGTCAATGACAAGTGGATCCATCTATAAAAGTATTTTAACGTTTACGATTCCACTTGTGTTAGGTAATTTCTTTCAATTGATGTACAATGCGGTTGATTCCATCGTTGTTGGTAATTATGTCAGTAAACAAGCGTTGGCCGCTGTTGGTGCTAGTACACCATTAATCAATTTAATTATTGGCTTTTTCACCGGTGTTTCCGTTGGTGCTGGTGTTATCATCGCTCGTAATTTTGGTAGTAAAAACGATCAAAAATTATCGATTACCATTCATACGTATTTAGCGTTTTCCATGATTGTAGCTATTGTTTTATCCACTATCGGTTATATAATAACACCGAATTTATTACAGTGGATATCGACACCAAGTGATGTTATGAAGGAGTCAATCGAGTACTTGCACATTTATTTTTTAGGCTTAACATTTCTTATTTTCTATAATGCTGGTGCTGGTATTTATCAAGCAGTAGGCAATACAAGATTACCATTAGTGTATTTAGGGATTAGTAGTGTTATTAATATTGTTTTAGATTTAGTGTTTGTCTTACAGTTTAATATGGGTGTAAGTGGCGTAGCTTGGGCTACTTTTATTGCCCAAGCAGTTTCTTCAGTATTAATTATTGTTTCTTTGATGAAAACAAACGAACGATATAAAGTGACTATATCTAAAATTAAACTTGATATCGAAACATGTGTTCAAATTATTCGAATAGGTGTTCCTTCAGGTTTTCAAAACATGATTGTTTCCTTATCGAATGTATTAGTACAAGGATATGTCAACGGATTTGGTTCTGCCGCAATGGCCGGAGTAAGCTCGGCAAACAAATTCGATAACTTTATTGGTTTACCAATCAACAGTTTTGCCTTAGCGATTACGACCTTTACCGCTCAGAATTTAGGTGCTAATAATGAAGAAAGAGCGAAAGAAGGGTTAAAGAAAACATTAATTCTTTCGGTTTTGTTTATTGTAGGAATTGCCATTCCGATGTACATGTTGGCACCACAATGCATTCAAGTATTTTCTAAAGATAGTGACGTTATTAAAATAGGAGCGATGATGATGCGGATTATGTTACCATTTTATTTTGGATTAAGCACGCACCAATTAGTAAGTGGGGCACTTCGCGCACGCGGAGAAACGATGATGCCAATGATTAGTTCCATTGTTTCGATGGTAATTGTACGTCAAATAATACTATTTATCTTTATGCCGATTGTTAATGATGTATCACTAGTAGCTTGGGTATATTGTATTACGTGGACACTGGCAATGATGATTACTGTATTTCTCTATATAAATTTTATGAAAAAACATACACCTTATAAAAGAGGCGGTAAGTGATATGGCGATTTTATCAATGGGATTTGTCGTTGTAGTTGTTATCGTTGGTTTTGCCATTATATTAAGTAAACGAGACAAATAAAAAATCCTTGCGGATTTTTTTAGTTATCACGGTCCATTGAAAATAAATCAATGAGATCACTTGTTTCCATATGGAAGATACTACCTTCACTTGTATTAATAAAGGAGTCGGATAGACTTTTCTTTTTTTCTTGCATAAGAACAATTTTTTCTTCAATCGTTCCACGCATAATAAGTTTATACACTGATACATCGTTTCGTTGGCCAATTCGATAAGCTCGGTCTGTTGCTTGATTTTGGGCAGAAATATTCCACCAAGGGTCATAATGAATGACAGCTTGGGCAGCGGTAAGATTTAGTCCTGTTCCACCTGCTTTTAATGAAATAAGGAAGACACTTGTGTCATCATTTTGAAACGCATTCACCAGTTCTCTTCGTTCTGTCTTTGGTGTTGATCCGGTTAGTTTTATCGATGAAATATTGCGGTGATATAACTCTACTTCAATTAAATCAAGAATGGTTGTAAAGGAAGAAAACAATAATATTTTTTTACCTTCAGCTTTTAATCGTTCAATGAGTTTTAAACAACCACTTAATTTTGAAGAAAGCGTTGTTATATTACTATAGACAAGTCGTGGTTCACAACATAATTGACGAAGTTTTGTTAACATTGGTAATACGTCGAATTTCGCTAATTGATTTGTTTTTAGTCGTTCTTGAAGTTGTTGATTCATTACTGATAAATTGGCGTAATATAAGTTATTTTCTTCTTCGTTAAATTCAAAAGTCATAATTTCTTCTACTTTATCTGGTAAATCGTGTAACACTTCTTTTTTATTTCTTCTTAAGATAAATGGTTCAATTAATTTCTTTAATTTTAAACTCGCTTCTTCATCGTTGAATTTAACGATTGGAGTTTCAAATACTGTTTTAAAGTATGAATATGGATATAAATAATTCGGCATTAAAAAATCAAAGATGGACCATAATTCCGCCAAACTATTTTCAATTGGTGTTCCTGTTAATGCTAAACGATGTTCGGCGTGTAGACGTTTTACAGTTGAAGCATTTTTTGTTTTTTGATTTTTAATGTTTTGTGCTTCATCTAAAACTGCAAGGCGAAAGTCAAATTTTTCTAATTCATCGATATCACGACGAATGTAATCGTACGATGTAATAATCATGTCATAGGTTGGTATTTCTTGCATCGCTTCTAAACGATATTTTGAAGTACCAAATAAACATAATGATTTTAAGTGTGGCGCAAACTTTGCGAGTTCATCTTGCCAATTTAATATTAGAGAAGCAGGACAAACGACTAAACTAGGTTTAGGTCCTTTTTTCTTGATAAGTAAATCAGCTAAAACAATCACTTGAAGTGTTTTTCCAAGTCCCATATCATCCGCTAAAATACCACCAAAACCAACTTCATTAAGAAGCGATAACCATTGAACACCTATTTTTTGATAATCGCGCAATAGGGTTTCATAGTGGGTATCTAATTGAATTGGTGTTGATGTCGCAGTATTGAATTTATTCACTAAATCATCGATTTCAGATGTTTTAGTGTACGTTAGTTCATCAGTTGATTGTTTGTCATGTAACGAGAATAATCGATATAAAGGAAGTTTTGCTTGTCCATTTTTTATGTCTTTAGTATTAATATCATTTTCAATTAATGTTTGATTTAATTGTTCCAATTCATCAGACTCTAAATTCAATAATTCACCGCTTTTTAACTTATAAAACTTTTTCTTTAATTTATATGCGCGTAGTAAGTTACTTAATTCTTCTTTTGGAATATCATCAGAATTGATATCAACTTCTAATAAACCGTGATTCATTCTAACGCCTACTGAAATAGAATACGCTTTCTTCTTCGTTAGACGTTTTAAATCTTCACTAATAAACACTTCGGCATGTTGTTGAATGATGGCTAAACCATCTTTTAAAAATAGAAGAGTTGATTCCAGTGTTGGATCAAATAAAGCGATATGATTTGTTTCATCAATTTCAGTAGCGTGTTGTTTAAAAAATGTTTCAAGCTTTTCTAATTCATAGGATTGTTGTGGTTCGCTAGGATTAAATCCTTTTTTTATGATGGTTGGATAATGACAATCAATTCTAAAGACAATGTTATCTTCTTCATTGACTTCACCATACACTTGAAGTTGTGGTTCATCCAACTCATCGTATTCTATATCAATGTTAAAAAAATCAATATCATCTTTTAAAGGATTAATGACATAACGAATAAATTCATGAAGGAATTTTACTGGTAAAGTCGCATTATTTTCAATAAAATCATTAAAAAAACGATTTACTAACAATCCATTTTCTAATTGGATGCGATATAGTGATAAATGATTGTTTGCCGTTGAAAAGCTATATCGAAAAGCAACGTTATTTTCAATAACATAGTAATTTTGATTGCATTGAAAACTATATAAGTCATTATCAAGGGTTGCGACAATTTCAAGTTTTTCATTGGAAGAGATAATTGTCGCATTACTTAAAATGGAAAGTTCATTGCTTGTAATGTCACAAAGTTCATTCAGTGATACTTCATGTTGTTGTAAAATGCTTAATTTTGATGATGGAAACGTTGTATATGGTGTAAGCTGTCTCTTTTCAATCGCTTTTTTAATGATACCAATCATTTGTTGACTAGCATCATCAAAGTATTCTAGTCGATGAACTACTGTTAAATGATTACCATATTTATGTGGCAGTTGATCATCAAATCGAGTAATGAAACTCGCTAAATTTGATACAACGTACATTTTTTCGTTACCAATTTTAAAACTTAACATTATATCATCTTTTTCAATCTTAAATATCGCAGATAGAGTTAGTTGTTTATCTGATGCTAAATAGTAAGAACTATGAAATCCAGTTTCTTTGTAGGTGTTTAATAGTGAAGAAACGAATTCTTCTTGTTCCAATCGTTCTTGTTCTAAACGTTTAGCCCGTAGTGCTTTTTGTTGTTCCTCAAATTGAAAACGAGAATGACTTAGGGTTGTATAGGGTAAAATAGTAGGTATTTCGGTTTGGGACAATAATATTAATACTGCCGCAAAATGTTCACAGTACGGTGTGTGACATCCAGGATAATCACAATTTAATTGTTGAATTTGTTGTGTGCTTTTGATGATTGTACACTGAACATTAGCGTAATAATTAAAACTAGCATCCACTTGGGCATAAATATACCAATACGTATCATAGTCTTCAATCGTTAACACATCAATACGATCCATTTGAACGATATTTTCAGCACGTCGTAAAATCGTACTATTTTTAATTAAACGGTTAATTTCAGATTTTAATAAAATGGCCATGGAAACACCTCGCTTTCTTTATTTTATCATAGTTTTTAAATGGTTGCGAAAACATGTACAATCGTGATCATTAATAATACCAACAGCTTGAAGAAAAGAGTAGATCGTAATCGAACCTACAAAAGAAAAACCGCGTTTTTTTAACTGAATGCTGATGGTATCCGATAAGTCGTTTTTTTGAATGATGGATTCTGAATTGCGAATGATTGGTGTATATTGAACATACTGCCACAGAAAATCACTAAAGCTACATTCAGTTTGTTGAAGATTTATCAACGCTTTTGCGTTATTGATGGTTGCTTCAATTTTACGTTTATTGCGAATAATGTATTTATTGGTCATTAATTGTTGTATCTTATCATCATCATAAAGTACTATTTTTGCTGCATCAAACTCATCAAATGCTTGTATAATGGCTTCTCGTTTATGCAATACCGTACGCCATGATAATCCTGCTTGCATTATTTCTAATGTGAGCATTGTAAATAATTGTTGATCATCATCTATAGGATTTCCCCATTCATGATCATGATAATCAATCATTGCTTGATCATTACTAACCCACTTACAACGTATTTTTTCCATGTTATTATTCCATAAGCACAGAAACCATAAAGGTTGGCGTTGGTGTAATCATCAATGTTCCTCCGATATTTTCTACTCGATTTCGCATTCCTTTAATGCCATTTCCTTCAATGAAATCACCTTCTAGAGGTAATCCATCGTTAGTGATACGTAGCTCTTTTTCCCGGGAAATAGTGACGTAAATGGTACGTGCTTTCACATGGCGAACGGCATTGGTACTAGCCTCACGAATGACTTGTACAAAACATCGGGCAATAATGACAGAAGAAGGAAGTTGACCATCAATAATAATCGATACATCAATGAAACTGAATGATTTAATGACATCTTGTAAAATAGTAAGTGGCGATACATTTGTTTCTTGTTCTAAATCACGTTTAATTTCTTTCAACATTTTTTTAAGGTGAGTTACAGTAATAGCGCTACTATTGTCTTCTAATAAGCGGTGAATAATTGATAATCTCTGACCAATAATATCGTGAACTCGAGATTTTAAACGGATAATTTCTTTGTTTTTTTCAATCGATTCTAAATTTTTGATGGTTGTTAATAAGGATTCAGTTGTTTTTTCAAGTTCATTATTAGAAACAATAATCGCTTGTGAAAGATGATAGGCATTGGATACATTTGTTACTAAAATTTGAGTGACGGTTTTATCGTTTAAATCAAAGCGGTCTTGAACAAGCAACCATGATTGTTCGTTTTTAAGGCGAAGTAATAGTGTATTTTCATTAGGAATGACATCAACAATGGATGTATTATTTATCGTAAGATAATCAAAAATAACAGAAAGTTGAATCGTAAAAGGAACATTGATTTGTTTTAATAAGTGAGTCATTGATTTATTAATAAGAATTATTTTATCATTGATAGAAAAGATTACACCACTTGGTAATGTATCCAATACTTCCTTAATAGAAAAATTACTTACTGTTGTATTTAATTGATATAGAAGAGTTGGAAGTTCTATAACGAACGATAAAAAGTAGGAGATAGCACAAAAGAAAAACAAGTAAGGATACAATGATTGTGTGATGGATGACATAGTAAGAGTATGACAAAGACAATAGATGGCTAAGAAATAATTGTTGTTGAAAAGCGATAAACATAAAATAATTGCGTTTAAATAATAAAAATATGGATGAATGGTAGTTGTATAATAATTAAATTGAACAAGAGTAAGCGTTAAGAATAATAATTGAACAATCATTAAACAATTCAGTAAGACTTGAGGACGATTTTTTGGTAGTTGTTGACTAATGATTAATGTTTTAAAGGTTTGTAATAAATTGGAAATAAAGTAGAGGATAATGATGATGACGATAACACTATTATCTAAGCTGTTTAAACTACTCATAACAATCCTCCTTTGCCAATACCGTGCAAATAATAGAACCTTCTTCTAAATGGTAATTAACGACTAAATTGGCTTGTCGGCATTGGTTGGTGCAATGGGTATCCATAATAAAATCGTCAACATCAATCATTGGCTCACTATCAAAAATGATGGTAAGGGATGTAAGGTTATTTTTTTGACTTAAATGGACATAAGCTGACGTATTGGCCAGGGATAAACAATTTTCAATGATAAATTGAAAAAAAGCGAAAATCGCAATCGCATTGGTTCCACTGACAATACCAACATCACGATAAAAAATGGAACAGTGCCAACGTTCACTTCTAACATCAAGTGATGATTCTTCTAACATTAAACCAAGTAAAGATAAAGGAATGGAATTATCTTTAGCCGAGCTTAAAACGATGTTTCCTAGGCGTTTACAATATCCTATCGCTAACTTTATAGCGGTTAAGCATTGTTTATCGTTGGTATCATTTAATTCATCCGCGAGACGGTCAATTTCCTCTAATTTATGAGCTATAGCCAACGATAAGGTTTGAAGCAATTCTTTACGAGAAGACAAACTATACAACTGCATTTTATGGGTTGCTTCATCATTGAGTAAATCGTATCTTTTTTTAATTGATGTTGTATTTCTTCGTTTTGTTGTTGAAGCTTAAAAAGAGTGGATTGATTACTACGATAAACAACGTAACCACCATGAATGACATTATTTTCATAGACGTGATAACCCAAAGAAATTGTTTGTTTATTGAGTAAAGATGGAATTACTTCAATAGGAATAATAGAAGCAGTAGAGGAACGTTTAACTTCTTAGAGTTGATTGTTTAAAAGCCATAAGGGAATCGAAGAATGTTCAAAGAGTTGAATGTAATGATTATTACTATATAAAAGACCAGATTGTATACATAATTCCCAAACGAACATAATTCCGACGGTAACAGAGAAAGTAAGTTCGTTGTTAATGATAAAAGGAACTTTTAATACGTAACAGATGGTATAAACTAGACCTGATAATAAAACAATAATTGGACCAAAATAACTACCATAATGATATGCTTTTTTAAAATGAGTTCCTAATAGTATAAAACTTGACGTAAAACATACACCAATCCAACATACGATAGCATAATATATCCAACCATACTCATAGTGATCACGATTGCTAGATATATGGTGAGGGAATCGAAATACTTGTTGATGAATATCATTGGTAAGCACTAAAAGAAGTAATATGGTAGAAATTATAACGGCGATTTTAATCGATGTTGGATAGCTATCATCGGACGTACTTTTAAAAGTAGCCATTAAAAACAATACCGGTGAATATAAAAAAGCGATGTAATATAAATACCAAAAAAAATGAGGATCATTTGGTGTAATCATTTTAATAATACGAATAGTAAACCAAAATAAAAGAACTAAGGTTTGTATGATGTATAGTTTTTGAACAGATTGTTTTGATAGTCTAAAATAGGAGTGGATACCCCATATGATAATAACAATAGAGAATACAATATAAGAAGAGATATTGTATATTTTTCTAGTTACATAAATAGTTGGAATCGGCAGCGGCATCATAAAAAGAAGTGCTGAAATAAGGATAATTGCGATAAGAAGCACTTTCTTTTTCATTAATTATCGGGAGTGATAAAACCATTACTGACAGCGTAAATCGCTAAACGAGATAAACTAGTAAATCCTGTTTTCGCTAAAATATTGCGAATGTATGTTTTAATAGTATTTTCACTTAAATTCAGTGATGCGGCAATTTCACAGCGATCATTGCCATTACATACGAGTCGTAAAATTTCTAATTCACGTTGACTTAAGGAACTATCAGCTATTTTAAAGGTTGGCTCTTGTTGAGGAAACATATTATATCCTTTGTACGTACTTCTAAGTAACGAGGCAAGTTCTAATGAATTAATGTTTTTATAAACAAAACTATCTGCACCTACTTCTTTGGCTCTTGTTAAAAAAGACACATCAGGCATTCCTGTGAATAAAACAACTTTAATGGAAGGATATGTTTTTTTAATGGCGATAGTCGCATCAAAACCACTTGATCCATTGGCAGTACATATGTCGATTAAAGCAATATCAGGATTATGAAGTTGACACATCGAAAGAGCTAATGCTGCATCATCACAACTACCCACAACGGAGATATCTTGTTGAGCATTTAATACATTAGCTAAGGAGTCTCTTAAAATTTCCATGTCTTCAATGATAATTACGCGAATCATACGAACCCTCTTCTTTTCTTTAATTATATCGAAATTACGATAAAAAAAAAGGTAAAGGTGAAAATTAATTGAAATGAAAGTAATAATTGTAGTTTACTATCATCGACATTCTCTTTATAATCGAAGGAGAGGAAGTATACAATGAAAAATGTAACGATATTAATTGCGGAAGATGATAAAGACATTATTGATTTAATGACATTGTATTTGGAAAATGAAGGAAATCAAATTATTGTCGCTGAAAATGGTGAAGAAGGATATGAAGCATTTTTGAATCATGATATTCAATTATGCATTTTTGATATTATGATGCCAAAACTAAATGGCTATGAATTAATCAAAAAAATTAGAAAAAGGTTTCAAGTTCCTATTTTAATTGTGAGCGCTAAAAATCGAGACAACGATAAAATAGTTGGTCTAAATATTGGCGCTGATGATTATTTAACGAAACCATTTAATCCTTTAGAATTGGTCGCACGAGTCAATGCGATGTTGCGTAGAAATAATTGTTTGAAACAAGAAGAAGTAATCAAAGTTAAAAATTTAACTTTAAATACAGAAACATTTTCATTGTACAAAAATGATGAACAACTATATTTAACACCGACAGAATTAAGAATACTTGCCATATTAATGAAACAACCGGGAAAAATATTTACCAAAATACAACTTTATGAACAAATTAGTGGTGATTATTTTGAATCGGATGATAATACGATGATGGTTCATATATCTAGAATACGCGATAAGATAGAGGATGATCCGAAAAATCCTCAATTCATTAAAACAATTAGAGGGCTAGGGTATAAATTTGAAAAAAACTAAAAAACCGAAAAAATTATTTTTTACGTTAAGTGTTTATATTGCTCTTTTTTCTATTGCTTATATTGTTTTATTTATCGTTGGTGGTGATTATGCGCTGACTTCTATTTCAAATCGTTATTGGAATAATTCAACAACGAATAAAAATGTTAATAACTATTTAGAAAGTGGTCAATTTAATAAACTACCAAAAAATGACGTGTTTGGAAAAAATGGCTATTTTGATATTGTGGATGACAACTACATAACCATTTATTCGTCAAATGAACAACACAACTACACAAAAGAAGAAATTGATGCGATGCTTGATAGCCCATCTAGGTTTTATGATCTTATCAATTTAAAAGGGGGATTAAAACTTTTGATTAAGTATAGTGATAATCAAGAAAATTTATTTTATTTGATTGATAAAGACTATACGATTATTGACACAAATAGTTCGATAAATAGTGAAAAACTATCAGATAAACAACTGTCAATATTTTTTGATGAGCAACGACGAGATAATTTTACCTACAAACATGAATTTAACTATGAAGGAAAAACATATACTCTTGTAGGCTATGAAGTGAAAATGAATGAAACATACGAAACTTTTTTAGCGGAAAAAAGAATGTTATTTATCTTATTTTCAATAGTTTTTATTATTGGAGTATTTATCTTAGTGTATTTATTAAATCGATTAATTAATGAACCATTAGAAAAATTAAAGGTTGCGATTGATGATTATGGTAAATATCGTGAAAAACCGATGATGGTAGACAATGGTCCTGCGGAAATAGTTGATATCGCTGCTCAATTTAATATCATGACTTCTTCAATTGATGAAATGGAAAAACAAAAAGCTGAGTTTCAACAAGATCGTCAACTTATGTTAGCGAATATTTCTCATGATTTAAAAACACCGATTACCATTATTCAAGGATATTCTAAAGCGATTGTGGATAAAGTAATTACAGATGACAACATTATTAAAAAATCACAAGTGATTTACGATAAATCATGTTATTTAAATGAATTGATTAATAATTTTTCTGAGTTTTCAACATTAGAACATCCAGGTTTTACGTATGATTTTAAAGAGTTAAACTTAACGGAATTAGTAAGAAACTTTTTTGTATTAAAATACGATGAAATACAATCACGTGACATTGAATTAGAAATACTGACCGAAAGTGAAGTGATGGCAAACATCGATGCGTATCAATTTACTAGAGTACTAGAAAATATTGTGAATAATGCGATGAAGTACAATCCAAAAGGAATCACGATAAGAGTCGTCATTGATGAGGAAAAGTTGATGATTTCTAATAGTGGTGTATTTATTGACGATGCGATTGCGGAAACTATTTTTAAACCATTTTCGATGGGTGATGAAGCTCGTAGTAAAGGTGGTACGGGTTTAGGTCTTTCCATCGTAAAGAAAATTGTGGATGATCATCATTTTACAATACAATTAATTACAAATAACAATGATTTTTTAGTGACTACTTTTGTCATTAACCTTAAGAAATCTTAAGGTTGTAGTTAGGCTAGTTTAAGATTCATCATTTATACTTTGGATTGTAAAGGAGTATTGATGATGAAAAATAAAATGAAAATAGCAATTGTATTGTTACTGATACCGATGATGATTGGTGCTTTTTTTGTGACGAAAAAAACACCGATAAAAGAGACAGAAGTGAGCGATGATAGTAAGAGAATCATTGTGTTAGAAAAAGGAGAATTGTATAGTTCGGTAAATATTAAAGGTACAATTCAATCCAATGAAGTCTCAAGTGTGAGTACTAATTTAACCACAAAAGTAATTCAAGTGAATGTGAAGGTTGGCGATATCGTTAAAAAAGGTGATATCATTGCGAAATTAGATGATTCGTCGATTCAACATGAATTGAAAGAAAAGATGAAAGAAATTGGTAACGAGAAGTCAACATTACAAGAAGCATACAATAAAGTTGTTCGTCAAAAAGAAGTGGCGATAAGTAATAAAAACGCTGTTGAAAATGAAAAAAATAAAATTATTCAACAAAATAAACTGGAGTTAGATAGTAAAAATAATATTGTAGTAGTACAACAAACAGAATTTGATGATGCAAAGAGTAAGTTGGATACTGTTGAAAGTAATATGAAAGCATTAACGGAAAAATATAGTTCGTTGGATAAAGAATTACAAGCCTTAACAGTAAGACAATTAACACTCGTTGTACCAACTGAACCAACACAACCAGAGTTACCTACTTATAGTTTGGATAAAGCGGAATACGATAGATTGAAAGCCGAAAAAAATGTGTTAGATGGTGATGTGACAGTAGAAGGCTCAGTATTGAAGAAAGCAAAAGAAGTGAGTGATAAAAAAGCGGAAATTGATACTGTGAAAACAATCTTTCATTACGATGAAGTAAGTGAAAAATTTAGACAAGCTCAACAAGCATTATTATCAGCGAAAGAAGCGAAAAAAGCGGCTGAAAATGCTTATTCTTCTTCTGTGTTAGAAAAACAAACTGTTTTAAAAGAGTTAAATGATTCAGTGAATTCTATCGATGAAACGATTAAAGAAACTAGTAAAAAAGTTAAAGAATACAATCCTGATACTTTATTAAAAGAGTTAAATGAAAAGTTAAATAATACTATTTTAAAGGCAGAATCAGATGGTAAAATTACAGAATTGAAAGTGAATGTTGGTAGTGTTCCAAGTGGTACAATAGCGACAATTCAATCAACGAATAAACTAATGATTTCAGCGAAAGTACAAGATTATGATATTTCTAAGATTAGTGTTGGTCAAAAAGTTAAAGTAACAACGGACGCATTTAAAGATGAAGTGGAAGGTGTTTTATCAAGAATATCACCGACCGCAAGTAGTGAAGGTGACTTTGAGGTAGATATTGCATTACCGTCATCGGACAAGCTGTTTATTGGTACTAAAGCTAGAGCGGAAATTGTGTTGTTTTCCAAAAAAGATGTCATTAAAGTTCCAATTGATGCGATTGTAGAAAAAGATGAAGGTTCCTTTATTTTAGTGAAACAAAGTGATGGTACATTTAAAGAAATGAAAGTGACTAAAAATGATACGACTGAATTGTACGCATCAATTAGTGGTGATGGAGTAGTACCAGGAGTAGAAATTTTAGCGAACGCTGATTGGAATGGCCTTAAAGATAAAGTAGAACAAACGATGACTAAGGCTGGAGGCTTTTAAGATGGAGAAAGTGATTGAACTTAAAAACATCGTTAAAACATACAATATCGGTAAAGAAAATGAATTAGAAATACTCCATGGAATTGATATCACTATCTATAAACATGAATTTGTAGCGATTGTTGGAGAAAGTGGTAGTGGGAAAAGTACATTGATGAATATTATTGGTGTATTGGATAAGCCAACAAAAGGTGACTATTATTTAGAGACTTTAAACGTCAAAGAAGCAACAAAAAATCAAATGAGTGACATTAGAAATAAAAATATTGGATTTGTATTTCAAAACTTTAATTTAATCGCTCGAACAAGTGCTTTAAAAAATGTGGAATTACCCCTTTTATATAAGGGAGTCAGTCAAAGTGAACGCACGAAAAAAGCGAAAGAACTTCTTACATTAGTAGGCATGGAAAATAGGATGAGTCATGATCCTAATGAATTAAGTGGCGGGCAAAAACAGCGAGTGGCGATTGCTAGAGCGTTATCAAATGATCCATCCATTATTTTAGCGGATGAACCGACGGGTGCTTTAGATAGTCAAACGTCAAGACAAGTGATGAATCTATTTCATGAATTACATCGAAATGGTAAAACAATCATTCTTATTACTCATAGTAGTGAACTAGCAAAAGAAGTACCAAGAGTTATCACATTAAAAGATGGTCACATTGTTAGTGATGTTGTGCAGGAAGTAGCTGTATGTTAAAGGAAAACATTATTATTGCTTTAAATTCAATTAAAGCAAATAAATTACGTGCAATACTGACGATGTTAGGAATTATTATTGGTATTGGTTCAGTTATTGCGATTGTAACGATTGGTGATTCTATTGCGGCTGGCGTTAATAAAGAAATGCAAAAATTTGGTGTTAGAAATGTAGAAATTTATGTTTCGGCAAAAAACATGGATGAATCAGGACAAAACAACGATGTTAGAGCGATGAGCGAAAACGATATGATTTCAGAGAAGATGATTCATGAATTTCAAAAAACATTTAAAAGTAAATTAGAATCATTGACAATAGAAGAAACAATTGGTCAAGATACAATAAAAAACAAAAAATATAAATCAATTATTAATGTAATAGGAACAAATGAACAATATTTAACGTTTAATAAGCTAAAACTTGTATCAGGTCATTTTCTAGAAGAAAAAGATATTGAAAAAGGAAGTAATCATGTGGTTGTTAGTGATAAGTTTGCAAAGGATTTATATGGAACAAATGAAGTAGCATTAGGAAAAGTAGTTGAAATTGACATCAATAAACGAATTACTAATTTCATTATTGTTGGTGTTTATCAATTAGAAGCAAGTCAACACATCGATAAAAATACCCCTACCAATGCTTTAATTCCATATTCAACTGCCTTTAAACTTTCAAGGAAACCAATGGTATTTCAAACGATAAAAACATGTCCTACACAAGGATTGGATGTAAAGAAATTTCAGGTAGAAGCGACAACTTTCTTATCAAGCTATTACACCAAAAACGATACGTACGATGTGACTACTTTTGGTATGAGTAGTATGATTAAATCGGAAAATGATATGATGAATAAATTAAAATTAGGAATTAGTGCTATTGCCGCCATATCGTTATTGGTTGGTGGAATTGGTATTATGAATATCATGATGGTATCAGTAACAGAAAGAACAAAGGAAATTGGGATTAGAATGGCTTTAGGTGCAAAAGGGTCAACAATTAGAAGTCAATTTATTATCGAATCAATATTTGTTAGTGGAATCGGTGGAATTATAGGAATAGTGTTAGGGATGATTGTAGGAAGTATTGGTTCAAAGATGATGGGTTATCCAGCTACACCAAGCATTCAAGCAGCAATCATCGCGGTTACTTTTTCAATGATGATTGGTATCTTCTTTGGTTATTATCCAGCCAACAAAGCATCCAAGCTTGATCCAATTGAAGCATTACGATACGAATAAGTGTTTTACAATAATCAATAAAAAAGTGACTTAAAAGCCTGTAATAATAAGCTTTTAGGTCACTTTTCCACATTGTTTTAGATTAGTACTATTTTTATCTATCACCCTTTAGGGTGTAAAGAATAGTGGACATTCATCCTATAAAGGATAGTTGAATTATCAATTTATTTGTAAAATATAGATAGAAAAGTGTCTAAATTGATGACAAGGAGGGATAGTATGGGCTTATTAAAAGCAGGTGTTGGAGCACTATCTGGTGTTTTAGCGGACCAATGGCGTGAGTATTTTTATTGTGAATCAATGCCAGCGAATGTTTTAGTGACAAAAGGACAAAAAAGAACAAGTAATCGCAGCTCGAATACAAAAGGTGAAGAGAATATAATTTCTAATGGTTCGATTATTGCGGTGAATGATGGTCAATGTATGATTATCGTTGAACAAGGGTTTATTGCTGAATTTTGTAGTGAACCAGGTGAGTTTGTTTGGGATAATTCGACAGAACCTTCTATGCTTTATGGTGGATTTGGTGAAGGATTAAAGAACAGTTTTAGCACTTTTAAAAAACGTTTTACAATGGGTGGAGATACTGGAAAAGATCAACGTGTTTATTACTTTAACACAAAAGAAATCATTGGTAATAAATATGGTACGGCAAATTCTGTTCCGTTTAGAGTAGTTGATCAAAATATTGGTTTAGATATGGATATTAACATTAAATGTTTTGGTGAATATTCATATAAATTATTAGATCCAGTATTATTCTATAAAAATGTTTGTGGCAATATTAGTGATAATTATACTAGAGACATTATTGATAGCCAACTTAAAACAGAATTATTAACGGCGCTTCAACCAGCGTTTGCTAGAATTTCAGCAATGGGAATTCGTTATAGTGCATTGCCTGGTCATACAAATGAACTTGCGGATGCGTTAAATGATATTTTAAGTGCTAAATGGAAAGATTTACGTGGTTTATCGATTGTATCATTTGGTGTAAGTTCGGTTACGGCAAATCCAGAAGATGAAGCTACGATTAAAGAATTACAAAAGAGTGCAACATTACGTAATCCAAACATGGCTGCGGCTCATTTGATTAGTGCTCAAGCGGATGCGATGAAAGCTGCAGCAGCGAATGAAGGACAAGGGTCATTTATGGCTTTTGCTGGAATGAACATGGCTCAAAATGCTGGAAGTAATGCATCAACATTGTTCTCAATGAATCAACAACAAACGCAACAAGCACCTCAAGCACCGGTTGGTGGATGGACTTGTAGTTGTGGAGCAGTAAATCAAGGCAAATTCTGTACGGAATGTGCTAAACCAAAACCAGAAGGTGAATGGAAATGTAGTTGTGGAACGGTGAATAAAGGTAAATTCTGTACGGAATGCGCTTCACCTCGTCCGTCCGCAAATGCGGTTTATCAATGCAACCGTTGTGGTTGGAAACCAGATAATCCATCAACTCCACCTAAGTTTTGTCCTGAATGTGGCGATGTATTTGATGATACGGATAAGAGAGGATAAATATGGGATTTTTTGATAAAAAGTTTTGTGATTTCTGTGGTGAAAAAATAGGTTTATTTGGTAATAATAAATTAGAAGATGGAAACATGTGTAATAAATGTGCAGCGAATAATTCTCCATTTCTAACTGGTAGACGTAATTTTACGGTAAGTGATATGAAAAATCATCATAGTTATCGTGAAGAAAATAAAGCCAAAGTTGCGGAATTTAATGAAACAAAAGCAGCGGGTAACTATTATCGTGTGCGTCTTGATGAAGATAAAGAATATTGGTTAGTAAGTTGTGAACAACGATATAAAGATAAAAATCCAGATATCTTGTCGTTTAATCAATTTACTGGTTGTTCGATTTTAGTTGATGAAGATCGTAATGAAATTATGCAAGAGTTACAAGATGGTACTAGTCGCAGTTATAATCCACCACGTTATGAATTTAGTTACGATGTATTTATCGTCATTAATGTAAATCATCCATGGTTTAGTGAAATTCGTTATCGTGTCAATCGTAATTCTATTGTTGGAAAAGATTCTTATGAATATTCTAGTACAATGATGGAAGCTGAAGATGTGAAGAAAATGCTTCAAGAAATGCAGAAAGATGTTCGTGAACGAGTTGTTTCGGCGAATAAACCAAAAACAAGTGTTACATGTCCTCATTGTGGAGCGACAACATTACCTGATAGTAGTGGCTGTTGTGAATACTGTGGTGGCGCTATTAATAAATAAACTAATAACTAGAAAATGTTCATGGGGATGATTGTTATCTAGGTTAATAGAAAGAAAGGAGATGTGTCCTACGTTAGGTAGGACTTTTTTTTGTGGTGTGATACAATTATTGCATGTGAGGTGTCATATGAAAATAGTTTGTGTTTCAAATAGTGTAAAAGAACAAGTGACAAAAAAAATATTAGCTGAAGAAAATACAAAGGCATTGTCTGATATTGTTTTTATACCATTGTTCCAATGGTTACAATCAAAAATAACGATGATTGATAGCGAAACAGAAATCATGATGAAAGCGTATCATAAAATAAAAGAAGTTGATGTTGAGCTATTAAAACCATTATTAAATTATCCAGTATTTATTCAAGAAATTATTTCTTTTGTGAAAGAATGTAAACAACTTTCAATTGATTGTGATTTTTTGCCTGAAAGAAATAAGCAAGAAATTGAATTGAAAAAGATGATTAAGAAATGCATGGAAGTTAGCTTTATTGAAGAAAAATACAATGAGGTATTGTCTACTATTGACGAAAGTGACATATATTTATATTGTACTTCCATGGATACTGTTTTTAAAAAACGCATCGTTGATACACTACTTCAACGTGGCGCAGTTATCATTGAAGAAAAACATGATTGTAAACAATCATTGTATTACGCCTTGACGTATCGTGAGGAAATTGAAGCGATTGCTCAGGATATCATTAAAAAAGGATATGACGCTAAGGATGTTTCTTTAGTTTGTTTACAACCGGAAAAACAATACGGTTTAATTAAACAAGTATTTCATCGTTATAATATTCCTTTTACTATTATTAATGAAACAGTAATGAATCGATGTGTTTTAGCGTTACAAGCGTCTTATACACTATTTAAAGAAGGAAATAGTGGTAGTATTGCTCAATGCATGGCGTATGGTTTATTGCCTTATCATAGCGCCGTATACGACTTTTTAAGTAGATTTTCCATTCCTTTTTCTCAGTTATGTACTAAAGAAAGTGTCTTAGTATTTAATGATAGTTTACATCCATATGAAATAGAAACATTACGTAAAAAAGAAGAAACAGTTTTTTCGTATATGGAAGAACATCGTAGCACAATTGAGTCACTTCTTTCCCTTCAATCCATTAGTGATGTCATTGTTCGAAGTTATGAGATGATGATTCAATCAACATCTTTTTCTAAAGAAGAATTAATGGCGATTAAAGGAAAAATTGAAGATGGAATTTCGTATATCATTGATGAACAATCATTTCAATTTTGGTTAGAACTTTGTGACCAAGGAGTGACACTAAAACAATCCGTTGGAACAAGTGTCCTTGTTACTGATAGTAAAACGAAGATTTTAGCTCGTGATATTGCGTATGTGCTTGGTGTCGATGAAAAACATTATCCTGGTTTTAAAGGAAGAAGTGGTTTATTCGATGAAAGCTATGTAGAAAATAGTGGTTATCCATCATTAAAAGAAAGAATCGATGTTCATAAAAAGGATATGGATTGGATTTTAACGTGTGGAAAAAAGGAAATTAATTTTTCGTATGCTGAAAGTGATGGCTTAGGAAAACAAATTGAATGTTCACTAGAGATGGAAATGATGTTTAATAAAGCTAGAAAATATGAAGTTCAATCGTATGATCAATACTATTATCGTTCTCATTTTATTAGTGAAGAAGTTGCGCAATCATTATTTTTTAAGGATGATGTTTTACAGACAAGCATTAGTGCTTTAGAAAGATATGCTAAATGTGAATACCATTATTTTTTAGTCGATGGATTGAAATTAAAGCGCGACGAAGAAATTGAGATTGATCGAAGAACACTTGGTAATTTACAACATACAATAATGGAAAAATTAGTTAACCAAAAAGGAAAAAAATATTGTGATGTCGCTGTCGAAGAAATAAAGCTATTGAGTGATGATTATTTTGAGCAGATGAAAGTACTTCATCCAACAAAGAAACAAACGATTGATTGTATTCAATGTCAATTACTGGATAGTATTAAAAGTAAATTGGAAGTATTAGCTGATATGGAGAAATACACAACATTAATTCCTACACATTGTGAATTAAAGTACGAAGAAATTATTAACAATAAAGTAAGGTTAAAAGGAATTATTGACCGTATTGATGAGAATGCGGAAGGAGTTCGTATTGTTGATTATAAGACGACAAAGAAAGAGTTAAGCAATCCATCCATTAATGCCTTAGAGTCGATTCAATTGTTGTATTACGCTGTTATTTATCATCGAATAACAAATAAAAAAGTGATTGGGGTTAATATTATTGGTTTAGATAATCCTAAATTTTCCTTAAGTGAATTTAATGTTTCTAGGGGTAAAATGGAAGAAATAAGTGAAGAAAAAATAAAAGAAAAGATGAAAAGTGGTCATAAACTTAACGGTAAAATATTTTATAAAGCGGATGGTTTAGATATGAGTGGAAGTTATGTTCAAGGTGTAAGTATAAAAAAGGATGGTTTATCGTATAAAACGATTGATTTTGACATTGTTGAACAATGGTTTGAAAAATCGATTGATTATTTTTACGAGAGTATCAAACAAGGAAACATTCGCTTAAATCCTAGTAAAGGTGCATTAGCATATAGTGATTTAGATAGTATACTTCGTTTTAGAGGAATAGAAAGAAAAAGTCAAAGTATTGTACCATTGGAGGTGAAAGCAGATGAAGTGGAATAAAGAACAACTAGAAGCCATTAATTATGTTGGTGAAAATATTCTTGTGAGTGCCTCTGCTGGATCAGGAAAAACAGCGGTTTTAGTGCAACGTTTAATCAAACGGTGTTTAATTGATAAAATACGCTTGGATAAAATTATTGCTTTAACCTTTACTGAAGCGGCATCCAATGAAATGAAGAAACGTTTAGCAAAGCGATTAAATGAAGAATTAGAAAAGAAAGAAATTGATGAATCATTGATTGTGGAACAATTAGTGTATTTACAAAGTGCTCAGATTTCTACCATTCATTCTTTTTGTTTGAATTGTATTAGAAAATATGGAAGTGAAATTCATTTAAATCCTAAAATAACAGCGAATTTATTATCAGATGGAGTAAGCAATCAATTAAAAAGAGAAGCATTTGAAACAATTATCGAAAAATATTGTGAACAAAGAAAAGAAGAAATTGGCAAAATTGCCTTGTATTTTTCTAGTACAATTGGTGATTTTTCTGGCTTAGAAGAAGCAATCAATAAGATTATTACGAAAGCGAATAGTTGTTTAGATCGAAAACAATGGTTTGAAGATAGTAAACGATTAGCTAAAAAAGTACCTTCAATAAATGATTTTGATGAACAATTTCAACAGAGTTTGATGAATCATTATCGCGATATCTTTTTATTAAGTTTAAAAAACCATGAAGAAGCAATAACTCTATGTGATGATGAGAAAACAATTGAACTATTAAAAAAACGATTGGAATTTTTAAAAGCTATAGAAAAAAGTTGTTCCATGGATGAGCAACGTCATTTGCTTCATGGATTAGTGACAATAGTAGTTACTAAACATAAGAAACATAATGATGAATTTAATGAATTAATTGTTTCCATCAATGAATGCTTAAAAGAGTTGGTGTCAGAGATGCCAACGATGGATTTGTTAGTAAAAAGTCATAATGACATCAGTGATTTAAGTATTTTATTGTTGGATATGGCGTATGATACGATGGTTCTTTTTGATGAGTTGAAAAGAGAAAATGAAGGAATGAATTTTGATGATATGGAGCGTTTTGCGTATGATATTTTAAAAGCCAACGATTATCGTATCGCAAAACTGTATCGTGACGATATTGAGGAAATATTGATTGATGAGTTTCAAGATACAAGTGAATTACAAAATGAAATATTAGTAATGATTAGTCGTGGTAATAATATGTTTAGGGTAGGTGATGTTAAACAATCGATTTATCGTTTTAGAAAAGCGAAACCAGAAATTATGCGCCAATATCGCTTATCTAGTGATAATCATAACATTACCTTAGGATATAATTATCGTTCTAATCAAGGTATTATTAATTTTAATAATGAGTTGTTTCAACAATGCATGAATGTCATTGAAGATGGTTTTGATGAAAGTGATGTGGCGAAAGTTGGTACAAGCAATCAATGTTTAAGCAACAACAAAGTCGAAGCTTTAGTTATTACGAAAGAAATGGCTGAAGAGGAAGAAAACAACAATTTATTTCTTGCGGAAACGATAGTTAAAAAAATATTGACTATGAAAGAAGAAACTCCTTATAAACAATGGAAAGATTATGTTATTTTAATGAGGAGTCATGGTAATAAAAAATACTTTAAAGAAGTATTTGAAAAATACAACATTCCGTATTATGCCGATAGTAAACAAGGGTTTTACAAGTCTGAAGCAGCTATTTTGGTGATGAGTATGTTACGAGCAATCCATCAACTGAATGAAGTTGATGTGGTATCAGTATTATCATCTAGCATGTATAAGATAAGTGATAATGATTTAGCGTTACTTAAAATAAACTATGGTTCTATTATGAAAGGGTTGAAAGAAACAAATCATATCGTATTACGTGATATTAAAGACTATCGAGATATTCTTCAGCAAGAAGGAATTTGTTCAGTTTTAAGCGAAATAGCGAAACGACACGATTTTTATGATGTTGGCTTAAATCATCAACAAAAAGCTAATTTTGATTATTTATACGAATTAGCACAACAGTTTGAAAAAAGAGATTTCGGCTTAATTAATTTTATTAAAGAAGTTGATTTAGTCGTTGATGATGATTCGATTGAAGCGGTATCGATTGGAAATGATGATGATGTCGTTCAAGTGATGACGGTGCATCATAGTAAAGGTTTACAGTTTAATGTTGTCTTTTATTGGGCTAATTCAAGAGTTGATTATCGTGATAGTTCGGGTGCTTTTGTTATTGATAGTGACGTTGGAATTGGTTTAAAAGGACTGGATTTTACGACGATGCAGGTTACACCAACATTTAATCAATTAGCGATTTCATCAAGAATTCATTTAGAAGAAAGTCAAGAAAACACGCGCTTATTGTATGTTGCATTAACGCGTGCGAAAGAACATTTAATTATTTGTTCAATGGGAACACCAGTAGAAAGAGCACCATTGACGTATGAGGATGTGATGGGTTCTAAAGGGTCAATCCATACGATATGTAAGGCGATGATGCATCATGATTTATTTCAATTGAGTAAAATTGAACATAGAGAAGTGGAAACAAAGAAGGTAGTAAAAGAGTTTAAAGCGATGAAACGATATGAAAAAGAAGTTGATAATAAGAGCCAATTTATTACTCCTAGTAAAAGTGATGATTATTTACAACTTAATTTTAACAAACAGTTAAAAGTGAAACGTGGATTATTGATGCATGAAATCATTGAACAACTGGATAATAAACAATGGACAAGAGATGACTTACTTCCATTTAAATTAAATGAGACAGACATACAACAATTATTGTGGTTTAGTCAAAGTAATTTGTATCAGCAATGTTTATTGAAAACAATTAAAAAAGAATTTCATTTTGTCGTTGATTATAATGATCAATTGATACAAGGGGCAATGGACTTTATTGCGTATGATGAAAAAGAGGTTGTATTAATTGATTTTAAGAGTGATCGAGATGTTAGTGAAACTGAGTTAATTGAACGATATAAGAAACAATTGTTGTTGTATAAACAGTGTTTATCTGTTTTATTTCCGGATAAGAAATGTACAGGTTATATTGTTAGTTTAACATTGATGAAAGCTATTGAAATTAGTTAGATAATGCTTTGTTTTGAAAGTAGCGATAGAGAGTGACAAATTTACCGATGGAACCTTTTTTCCACGGTTTTCTTTTGCCACAAAAATGAATAATCACCGTTTCTTTCATTATTTTTTCAATATCCCATTCTTTATTATTTAATCGATATACTTCGTATCGTCGTGCATCATAATTGTATTTTAATTCATCGATAGCTAAGATTTTATTAGAAAACACGACATTTAGTAAATCTTGATCAGGCATAATTTGAGCTGCTTGAGGTGCTTCTTTAATGTATTGTAAAATATCATCCTTATTGATTACTTTTCGTTGAGCTTCCAAATCCATTAAAAGAACTCCTGAATTAAAATAATGTTCAATATCAATGGTGGAAGTTGATTTTAATCGCGTGACATTAAATTCTTGTACCATTGGTAACTTATGTGGTGCAGCAGCGAATAGATTGGATTGTAAATCGATAGTATAAAGTTCGTCGATACTATTGATAATAAGAGTATCTGGATCAATATAGAGCACTCTTTTAATGTCTGTTGGTAGTATGTCATAGGCTAATAAACGATAATACATTTCGATGGAATAATAAAAATTTACCTTAGCATCATTAAACTCTTCATTAATTTTATAATCAATGAGTTGTGCTCTATTGTTTGATAGCTTGTTTATTGTCGTTTTTAAGTCGTTTAATGATTGTTCTGTAATTCTTGAGTGAATAAGATGAATAATAAATTTTCCATCATTGTGAATAAATAATGAATACAACATTGTTTTTAGTGGTGGAATATAATTCTCATCACAACATACTAAAATATTATATGTATTTTTCATAAGACCTCCATATACAATATATTTTATAGTAGTTGGTTGTAAATTAAACTATACAACTTGTAGTATTTGTCAATTTAGAGAAAATAAAAAACCTTGCTTTCGCAAGGCTTTTTGTTCCCACATGGTTCTTTTAAACTTATTTCTTAGGTGAAACGATATCTTGAACTTCAGCAGAATCAACGTTTTTAGCATCTACTAACATAACGCCAGTGTCAATTGATTTAGTTTCAACTTTACCACCATTTGATAATTCAAGAGCTGTTTTAACTCCGTCGTATCCCATGAAGTATTGTCTTTGAACAACTGATGCAACGTTGTATTCACCTGAACGAATCATTTTTTGGATTTCTGGAGAGAAGTCGAAACCAACCATAACGATGTCAGTACGTTTTGCTTCAGTAATACCAGTTACAAATCCTACAGTTGAACCGTTGTTTGGTCCAAATACAGCTTTAAGGTTAGGGTAAGTTGTTAAGAAGTCTTGGCAGAATCCAACAGCTTTAGAAATGTCACCATCGTTAACTTTGATGTCTTTGTTTAATACTTCCCATGTTTTAGGAGCATTAGCATCCCAGTATTCGTTGAATCCTTTTACACGGTCAGTAATTGTTTGTGAACCTGAAGAAGCGATTTGAATAGCGATTTGAGCAGGAGCTGCTTCATCGATTTTTTGATCTTTCATACGTTTGATAAGTTCTTCAGCAGCTAAACGACCAGCTTGAACGTTATCTGTTAATAATGCAGCACTGTAATCTTCGCCTTCAACTTTAGTATCAACTAAAACTACAGGGATGTTTGATTTGTATGCTTCAGCGATTGGCTTAGCAAGTGATTTTGTATCTAGTGGAGCGATTACGATACCTGCAGCTTGAGAAGATACAGCATCTTGTAAGAAACGTAATTGACCTTCGATATCTGATTCAGCTGTTGTACCAACAACAACTACTTCAGCACCTAAGTCTTTACCAGCTTGTTCAGCACCAGCTTGTAAAATTGAGTAGTATTGGTTTCCTAATACTTTTACGATTACGTAGATTTTTTTCTTTGCAGCTTCTGGAGCAGCTGATGCAGCTGCTTCTTCTTTTTTAGCGCCACATGAAGTTAGAGTTAACATTGTAAGGGCACAAAGACCTAAAACAAGTAGTTTTTTAAGTGTTTTCATTTTTTTCCTCCGTTAATTTATATTTTGTAAGTAGTTTTTCAAACCGGATTGAATTCAGTTTACTGTGGGAAGATAGTGAATTCTATTTTTTTCCTTTTTTGTTTAATGTTTGAGAAGCTACTGCACAAACTAAGATAAGACCGATAATTGCTTGTTGCCAGAATGAGTTAACACCGATTAAGTTTAAACCATTTCTGATGACACCCATCATTAGGGCTCCAATCATCGTATTTAAGATGTTGCCTTCACCACCATTGATAGAAACTCCACCAAGTACGGCTGCGGCGATTGCTTCTAGTTCATATCCATTACCAGCTGTTGGTTGAGCTGAAGATAGACGAGAAGTTACTAGTATACCACAGATAGCTGCAGAAAGACCAGAAATCGTATATGCGAACATTCTTGTACGAACTGCGTTGATACCTGATAATTTAGCTGCTTCTAGGTTTGAACCACATGCATAGATTTGACGACCGATGCGAGTTTTTGCAAGAACAACAGCTAAGATAATTGCATAAATAATAGTAATAATAACACTATATGGAAGACCATCACCATTAGCTCCCATTCTTCCTCCTCCTAGAAGGTAGAATGTGTCTTGTACTTTTTGGCTAGCGATTGATGTAGTGTATAATGGAGCACCGTTTACTAAAACGTTTGCCATACCACGGTATACCCATTGAGTTGCTAGAGTAGCGATAAATGGTACAACTCCTAAGATTTCAATGAAGAAACCGTTCATGATACCAGTCAATACACCCATTGCTAAACATAGAACGATACAAAGCCAAAGTGGTAATCCTTGAATAAGTAATGCGACAACGATAATTCCTGATAGAGCCATAGAAGCACCGGCAGATAAGTCGTTTCCTCCACAAACTAAACAGAATGTTAATCCACAACCAATAATTGAATACGTTACGATTTGTTGTAGAAGATTTTGTAAGTTAAGTGGTGATAAGAATTTTCCAGGTTGCATAATCGCAAATGCGATAAATAAAGCAATTAGAATAAGGAATGAGAAAATTGCTCTTCTCGTTGCGACGCTCATTTTACCAAATGAGTCGTTTGTTTTTTTAGTTGCGCTTAATTCAGACATTTCTATCTATTGTATGCCGTTCCTAATGGCATACGTCCCCTTTCTTCATTAAATACAAGCGATAAATGATTAAGATGCATATCCAGCAGCAAGTCGTAGAATTTCTTCTTGGTTAGTATTTTTAGTTACTAATTCGCCGCTAATAGAGCCTTCGTGAATTACAATTACACGATCACTCATTCCCAGTACTTCTGGAAGTTCTGATGAAATCATAATAATTGCAACACCTTGATCGCTAAGTTGATTGAACAACTCATAAACTTCAAATTTTGCTCCAACATCAATTCCTCTAGTCGGTTCATCAACAATTAGAACTTTTACATCGTTACATAGCCATTTTGCTAAGACAACTTTTTGTTGATTTCCACCAGATAAATTTTTACATGCTTGATGAATACTTGGTGTTTTTGTACGAAGTAGTTTACGATATTTTTCTGCATTTTCAGCACCTTTTTTATCGTCAACGAATCCGAATTTTGTTAATTGTTTTAAGTGAGCCATGTTCGTATTGTATTTAACGTCAAGGCCTAATGCTAAACCATCGTATTTACGATCTTCTGTCGCATAACCAAAGCCATGTTCAATCGCTTGGATGACTGATTTAATCGTAATTGGCTTACCATCTAATTTAATCTCCATGCTATCGCAAGGGTCTGCACCAAAGATACAACGCATGATTTCAGTACGGCCAGCTCCTACAAGTCCAGCTACACCTAAGATTTCGCCTTTTCTTACATAGAAGTGATCAACATTTAACTTGTTTCCTTGTTTTAAGTTGCTTACTTCTAAAGCGATATCACCAATTTTACGTTCGTGTTTTGGATATTTATCCTCTAGCGAACGACCAACAATCATGTTTACTAATTCATCCATCGTAATATCTTTGATGTTACGTGTTCCGATGTATTGACCATCACGAATTACTGTTGCTCTTTCACAAATACGATTTAATTCTTCCATACGGTGAGAAATATAAACCATTCCAACACCTTTTTCTTGTAAGTTTTTAATGATTTCAAATAATTGATCAATCTCCACATCAGTTAATGTTGCGGTAGGCTCATCAAGTACCAAAATACGAGAATTGTAAGAAATTGCCTTTGCAATTTCCACCATTTGTTGTTTGGCAACACTTAGTGATCCAACACGGGTATGAGTACTAATGTTAATTCCCAAACCATCTAATATTTTTTTGGCTTCTTCATGCATTTGTTTATCGCTGATGAATGGACCAACTGTAGGAGTTCTTCCAATAAAGATATTATCAGCTACAGTTAAATGAGGGCATAGATTTAACTCTTGGAATATAATACTGATGCCTAATTCATGTGCTTTATTTACTGAATCTACTACAACTTTTTGCCCTTCGATGAAAATCTCACCTTCATCTGCTGAATAAACACCACTCATAATTTTCATTAAGGTAGATTTACCGGCACCATTTTCACCAACAAGACCGTGGACTTCCCCTTTGTTAACTGAAAGAGAAACTTTGTCTAGCGCTTTTACGCCCGGGAAACTCTTGCTGATTCCCTCCATTCGAAATAATTCTTCACTCATTAACTTCACCCCATTCTCTGTCCCTAAGGACTAGCTATTAAAAAGAAGATAATTAAAAGCACATAAAAAGTAATGCTTTACCTTATTTTAACAAAATAATGTATACATGTAAATAGACGGAAAAATTATTGAAAATTAAACGATAAAAATGCTATCCAAATAAAGCTTAAATACTATATTTTTTACCGTAAAATAACGATTTTTATTATTTTTTTGTAACCGCTTATCAAGAAATATTATTTTGTCAAGAACTTTGCGGTAGTGTCAATATTTATGTGTAAACATCTCTTGTAAAAATAAGTAATTGTTGA